>NZ_JAVCWM010000080.1:0-690 GCF_030846495.1 Massilia scottii
AGGGCGGGCGGCCGCAACAGCACTGCTTACGAAAATGAAAGCCGAGAAGATGAACGTAGCACCGCGAGAGCGCGCGAATGTGCGCCGGCAGGGTTCTTTGCTGGAGCACGCATAATGGCCGGCAAACACGGATCGCCGAAGCGTCGCGTCAAGCCATATCGCGAGAAGAAGTGTGCCGTCGGCGGCGGCCTGCAGGTGATCGCTGCCGGCGTATCCCGGCATGACGTGCGCATGATGAATGCGCTGCCGATCGAGGGGGAAGAGGCGACCCTCATCTGCGTAAAATATTGGCGTGCGTTCGAGGATATCAAGCTGGGCGATGCAACCGAGACGTCGTATGTCTATCTCTGCACGGCCATGAACATTACGCTCTGTCTTGCCGAAACGGGCATTGGCGAAGAGTACGTTCCGGAAATGATACCGGCCCTGGAGGCGATGGCGCGGGCGGCGGAACGGGGCGCCAGGACCGGCCAGTACCGGCTCGACGGGCCGGGCATGGACGCGGTGAGCAATGCGCTGGCGATTCACGAGGCGCAGTGCGCCGTTGCGACCCGCGAAGACCTGTTCGCCGCCGAAACGATGATCGCCGCGCGGATCGCCGCCGGCCAGGTCCACCAGACACCGGCCAAAACCCACCGGCGAGCGCCTGCAGGAGCTAGGTATGAAATTTCCTGAGAAAAATTCACGCAG
>NZ_JAVCWM010000081.1:0-686 GCF_030846495.1 Massilia scottii
CGGTTCCCGCTCGGGTAGGTCACGCTCGCCAGCCGGCCGGCCGCATCGTACTCATAGGCAAGCGTATGCGTGTTGGTGTAGCTCCCCAAGCCGGTCGTGGTCTGGGCTTTGGCCGCGAGCCGCCCGAATGCGTCATAGGTATAGGTCGTATAACCCGATTCATCCGTCATCCGCGTTATTTTGCCAGCCGCAGTCGGTGTCAGCTTCGCGTCGCCGTCGTACTCGAACGTGGTTCCGACGGTGCCCGTATAGTCGATCCGGGTCAGGCGGTTGAGCGCATCATAAAAATAGGTATTCGTTTTACCGCGGCCGTCCATGCGCGTTTTCAGATTGCCGGCGGCATCGTAGGTCGACTTGGTCAGGCCCGTGTCGGGGCTTCCCAGCTCGCTGCGGTTACCCAGTCCATCTACGGAGTAACGCGTCTCGAGGTTACGCGGATCGGTCACCGTCGCCACCTGGTCGATGCCGTCGTAACCATACTTGATGGTCGGGCGGGCGCCGTTGGTGAGCGGCTGTTCCACCTGTTTTACACGGTCGAGTGGATCGTAGGTGAGGTTCGTCACCCGTCCCAGCGGGTCGGTAATTTCCTTCAGATTGCCGACAAGGTCGTACTTGTAACTGGTGGCCGCTTCCGGCACCGACTGCGCCGATGCGAGGGTGCCGGTATAGGCACCCAGCAGCGGGGT
>NZ_JAVCWM010000082.1:0-555 GCF_030846495.1 Massilia scottii
ACTGAACGGCGGCAACGGGAACGACCTGCTCAAGCTCATCGGCAGCGGCAACAGCGGCCTGTTCGGCGGGCGCGGCATCGACGTGATCGAGATCACCGCGACGCAGCAGGCGCTGGCCGGGCGTGTGGTGGTCAATAGCGGCGAGGATGCCGACACCATCGTCTTCACGCGCGGCGCGCTGGATAACACGGCCGTCACCGCCAGCGGCGGCGCCGGCATCGACACCTACGTGCTGCGCGGGGAAGGACGCCTGGGCAGCCTGACGGTGAAGGATTTTGCGGCCGGCGCCGGGGGCGACCGCATCGACCTCGCCGGCCTGGCAGCACCCGGCGGCTTGCTGGAGTTCGTGCAGAGCGGCAGCGCGACCCTGGTGCGCTTCGACCTTGATGGCGGCGCCGGCCCGCTGGCCGCGGCAACCCTGATGACCTTGCAAAACGTGGTCGCGACCAGTATGACGAGCGACAACGTGGTCGACATCGGCGGCGCGCAGGTGCAATTGGTCGGGGTGGCGAGCGACGCCCCACTGATCGGCTAAGCCGGCGGCGGCAAGGTGCA
>NZ_JAVCWM010000083.1:0-541 GCF_030846495.1 Massilia scottii
GCGCCTGTCGACCGGCTACCGCATCAATTCGTCGATGGACGACGCCGCCGGCCTGCAGATCGCCACCCGCCTGAAAGCCCAGACCAGCGGCATGGCCGTTGCGATGCGCAACACCCAGAACTCGACCTCGATGCTGCAGACCGCCGAAGGCGCGCTCGACGAAGTGAGCAACATGGTGGTGCGCATGAAGGATCTGGCCACGCAAGCAGCGGACGCCTCCTCGACCGCGGCCGACAAGACCGCCATGCAGTCCGAGTACGACGCCCTCGGCAAGGAACTGAGCAATGTAATGACCAACACCACCTTCGGCGGCGCCAAGCTGCTCATCGGCGGCACCATCGCTTCCTCGATGACATTCCAGATCGGTTCGAGCACCAGTGAAAAAATGACGGTCAACCTGGCCACCGACGTGACCGCCCTGAACACCGCCATCGGCGCCACCAGCGGCACCTACACCGTGCCGGGCACCCCAGGCACCGAACTGACCGCCACCGCCAACGCCACCATCGACCTGCTCTCGACCGCGCTGGCCTCGATCGGC
>NZ_JAVCWM010000009.1:0-276045 GCF_030846495.1 Massilia scottii
ATAGGTCATCACAACAATCAATGCGCCGGAGGTCAAACGGCTGAAAATACGGCGGGTCATCGTGCAGCTCCGGTTTGGCTCGTCAGACGGCCGGTTTTGTCATAGGTACGGGTAATCTGGCGCACAAGGTTGTCTTTGTGGTCGCGCACTTCTTCCTTGATCCTGTTGCCGGTGAGGTCGAGTGTATAAATGATGCTTTCGAGGCTTTCGTCACGGCCGCTGACGACCGAAGTGAGCCGGTGCGCCGCATCGTAGGTATACTTCGTCACGCTGTTGTCGGGAAACGTGACCATCTCGATCTGACCTGACGGCGTGTAGGCGTATGTGGTCGTCTGTTGAGGCTTATTTGCGTCTATGCCGCTTGATACGATTTTCGACTTGACCCATCCGCGCTCGGTGTAAGCCAGCTCTGTCGTAACGCCGTCAGGCGCGCGAATCGTGTGAACCCGGCCATGGTCGTCATATCCCCCGTAAGTCGTCGCTTTGCCGACGGCGTTCGTTACTGTGACCAAGTCGCCCGTCTTCGAGTCATAGCCGTACTTGGTGACGTCGACGATGTCGCTACGCGGACCGGTCACGGTTGTCAATTGCCCTTTATCGTATGTGTATGCCCATTTCCGGACGCTTCCCGTCAGAGGCGCATTCACTCCCTGCGCGCCCGTCAGGTCGGTGGTGGCCTGCTCGGTCTTGGTTATATTGCCGGTTTTGAAGTCGTACTGGTATTTCGTAATACGCTTGGGTTCGGCGATGGTCTCCGGCAGGCGGAATTCCGTGTGCCATTTGGTTGTGGTTTTACGTGCTGGCGAAGCAAGTGTCTGCGCGGCCAGCAGCGACGTACAATCGGCAGTTGACGCGCCTTCGACCCGCGCCGTTTCCAGATTGCGCCCGGCCTCATATTGGAAGCAGCTGTAGTTGCCGTTGAAATCCTTCGTCATGGTGACATTGCCCATGGCGTCATATTTACGTTGGGCGATCGAGCCGCACTCCACGCAGGGTGCGTAAATGTTGGTGGTTTTGGCAACCCCTTGCACATAATCCTTTTCAAAGTAGCTCACCGACGTCACCGGTTTTTCCTTCGGCCCCACATAGTGGGTCACAATTGCCAATGGCGGCCCCCCTGTATCAGGCTTAGCGACATAGGCGACCGTGACCTTGTCGATGTCTTCGCCGACTTGCGACGATGTCGCCCGCCCGGCGCAGTCGTACGTCCAGCTGATGTGGCGATCTTCATTTTCATCGACCAGGCCAGTCATCAGGTTTCTGAAAGCCGTGGGACCAAAGCCATTTCCGGTTGTTTTTGTCAATAATTTGCATTCCGCGTCGTCATTGATCTGGATTTTGCTTGCTTCGTTATACCAATACGTCTGGCTTTTTCCGTCAGGGTAAGTCACCTTGGTCAGATTGTTTGCCTTGCAGGCGACGCTCGCTTCATTGCCTGGAATGCAGCCGCCCGAGGCACCGTCGTACTCGTAAAGAGTGGACTTCCCCGCCGGATCGATCATTTCGGCAATGCGGCCTTTCACGTCATACATGAACTGGAGCTGGCGTCCCCAGTTGTTCGTCACACAGAGCAGGCGGCCGGCCGGGAGTACGTCATCCGGATGCACGTTGGCACAAGCGGGTGCGGCTGGTGGAAAATGACTGACGCTGGTGTTATTGCTGACGCCATCGCTATACGTGAATACTTGCTTGAGCCCGCTGCGTTCCGTTACGGACAACAGCAAACCCTTAGCATCGAAACGTTCCGTGCGGTCATGCTGTGCACTGGTGAGTGTCCACTCTTTTACGGACAAATTGTCTCCCGCCATGACTGGTGACAGCCTGTCGCACACGTCGGTCGAACTGGTGTAATTGCCATTGGTGGAACGGGTGAACATCGTTTGCCTGCCGTCAGGATGGCTGACGGATATCCTGCCTGGAATCGGCTCATCGCTCCTGAAACCGGACGAGCAGTCGAAGGAGCCGTCTACCGGGGACCGCCAGCAAGTGCTTCCGTTAGTGTATTGTTTTTCAGGCCTGAGCGATTTGTTATACGAATGGGTCCAGCGCACGCCAAAGCCACGAACCACGTAGGGATCCGGATAGGTGGGCGCACTATTATAGAAACGGCTCAGCGTCAGGCTGCTCGCGCTCTGCGGCGCCAGATAATCCGTTATAACGTGCCACATATTGCCTGTGGCTGGCTGAATCGGTTTGCCGACGGTCGGTCCGGGTTCTTCAGGACATCCAATGCCAATATTTTTTCCGTCCGCGTCCTTGTTTGCCTCAGGTGTGAAATAGACGCATTTATCTTCCTCAGCGGAATAGCGATAGTTTTTCGCTGCGTTGCATACCAATCGCCAGCGCTTCATAGGCAAGGGATAAGGTTCGAATTTTATTGTCTCGACGCATACGTTATTTACCACAACATAGTAGTATGCGGATATCGACTTCTGTGAATAGCCGCGCATGAAATCGGCATCTATAGTTTCAGCCCCGTAAGTTGACGATGGGGGTGACACAAAATTTATCTTACAATAGGCGCTATTCAAGTCTAGGGCTTTTACACGCGCAATCGCTGTTTTGATTGCGCCCGCCTCATCCAGGTCCTCACTGGCACCAAAAATAGTATATTTATACGGACCAAAGGTGTCGGGTCTAGGCGTAGGCTCAGCGGCCCGCGCATGGAGCGTGACACACAGGAAAATTGCAGTGATTAGTGCGAAAAAGATGCGGTGGGGCGATAGCCGCGATAAAAATGTAGCGCCTGCGAAGGGAAAAACCATGTCATACCTTTGATTTTTTAAAGTTGCAGAATTATCTCATGTTGCCTCAATGAATTTTAAAATTTGACAACAATTATTGCAAATTAATGTTGTTTGAATGAAACGCATATATATTGACATTCTGCTCTCGTCGCCATTTTTTGACGAATTGTGCCCAACGCATGATTCAAATGCTTTTCACGGATCGGGTGGGACAGGACGGCGCGCCTGAAAGGACAAGCGGGCGCTATTGAGTAGTCAACGGTGTGCAGATCGTGGCTATTTCGCGGCAACGCTTAACGACAAAGCCTGCGGCGAATGCGGGCAAGCGCGGCCATCGGATGGGAACGACTGAGGATGTACGTGGCCAGCGAGCGCGACACGCTGCGCTTCGAGCACGCTCCCTTTGGGTATCCGCAACAGCTTACGCCCCCGCTCCCGCCTGCTTGCGGCTCTGCGGAAACCGCAGCCGGTAATGCAAGCCTTCACCCGGCGCGCTATCCACCTTCACCGAGCCGCCCAGCGGCCCTGTCACCAGGTTGTACACGATGTGCGCCCCCAGCCCGCTGCCGCCCTGCCCGCGCCGCGTCGTGAAAAACGGGTCGAACAGCTTCGCCAGCGTTTCCTGGTCCATGCCGGCGCCATCGTCGCTGTAATCGAACCACACCTGCCCGCCGTCGAGCCGCACCTCGATCCGGATCAGCCCCGCCTGCTCGCGCGTGTAGCCGTGCACCAGCGAGTTCATCACCAGATTGGTCACGATCTGCGACACCGCGCCCGGAAAACTATCCAGCACAATATCGTCCGGACAGTCGACCTCGACCAACACCCGCTGCCCCTTCAGGCGCGGCTGCAGCGACAGCAGCACTTCGGCCAGGTAGGCCTTCATGTTGAAGCTGCGAATGTCCTCCGACGACTGGTCCACCGCCACCTGCTTGAAGCTGCGCACCAGCGCCGCCGCGCGCTGCGTGTTGGTGGTCATGATGCGCAGCGACTGCTCAAGGATGTCGAAAAACTGCTCCAGGCTGTCCTCGGTCATCTCGCCGGCCGCCATTTCCTCGCGCGTCAGTTTCAATTCCTGCACCAGATGGCTGGTGGCGGTCACGCAAATGCCCAGCGGCGTATTGATCTCGTGCGCCACGCCCGCCACCAGCCGTCCCAGCGACGCCAGCTTCTCCTGGCGCACCAGTTCGGTCTGCGCATCCTGCAGCGCCGTCAGGGCCGCATTCAACGCGCCGTTCTGCTGCTCCAGGCGCTCCTTGGCCACACGCACCGCGCGGTCGGCCTGCATGCGTGCGATCGCCACCGCCACGTGGCTGGCCATGAAGGCCAGCAGCTCCAGGTCGGCCTCGGTGTAGACGATGGCCGGGTCGTAGCTCTGCACGATGATCACGCCGTACGGCTGGTCGTGCACCAGCATCGGCGCGCCCATCCAGCTGGCGATCTCGACGCTGCCCAGCGGCTGGCCCATGCTGCGCTCGGCCACCAGGCGCGCATAGCTGGCCGCGTCGTGCAGGCAAGCCTGCTTGCTGTCCAGGATGTAGGAACTCATGCCAACGCCATAAGCGAAGCGCTTGACCGGCGCCTCGGCATGCTTCTGGTCGACAAAATACGGGATGCTGAACTCCTGCGTGTCCGGGTGGTACAGCGCGATCAGGAAATTTTCAGCGACGATCAGTTCGCTGATGATGTGGTGCAGGTTACCCGACAGCATCTCCGCATCGACCGCCGAGGCCGACAGGTTCGCGATCTCGTACAGCGCGTGCTGGACCGCTTCGGCGCGGCGCCGTTCGGCCACTTCGTGCGCCAGCAGCGCCGTGCGTTCGTGCACCGCGCGTTCGAGCCGGTCCATGCTCTGCATGCCCTGCAGCGCATTCGAGACGTGGTTGGCGATCAGGGAGAACAGCGCCTGGTCTTCATCGCTGTACGTGTGTTGCGGACTGTAACTTTGCAGCACGATGGCGCCCAGCGCCTGATGCTGATGGTCGAGCAGGGGGCAGCCCATCCACTGTTCGGCGCGCGTGCCGCGGCCCCAGGTATGCCCATCGACCTCGTGCGCGGCGCTCTCGGCGCCCGTCATGACCAGGTTGCGCCGGTTCATGATCACCCAGGCGGTGGGCGATTGCTCGGGCGAGGCCAGGCGCAGCTTTTCCTGGGGATCGGGCGTGGGGTCGCGTTCGTCGACGTAGTACACGAAGCGCACCGTGTGCTCCTCGCGGTCGCACAGCGCCACATAGAAATTGGCCGCATACATGATGCGGCCCAGCGCCCGGTGCACCGCGCCCACGAAGTCGGCGATGTCGGCGCACCCCGTCGAGATCTGCCCGATGCCCAGCAACATGGCCTGGACGGCTTCCAGACGGTCGAGACGGCTCTCCATCGCATTTCCCTTTACAGTGCATCAGGGAAATACTAGCAGGTCAGGAAGGGTTGCGAAAGTCGTTTTCGACCCAGGCTGTGGCGCTGGCGGGGGTTAATTTGAAGTTGGCGGGAATGCGCACCTGGGCAATCCGTTCGCCATCTTCGTCGATGGCGGCCAGCAGCGCGTAAGGATGCTCGTCGTCCGGCACGATATCGAGGGTGACCTTGATTTCGGCGCCTTCGTGCGAGACCACGGTGCTCTTGTGCAGCATGGCGTGCAATTGCTGTTCGTGGCGGCGCAGCACTTCGGCGGCGGTCTTGACCAGGGTGTTGAAGGCGTTGGTGTCGAGCGGCTTGGGATTCTTTTTATCGCGTCCCATGGTCCACGGGCCGACCAGGGCCGGCTCCGGCTCGCCATCCTTGATCATGGCCACGGCCCAGCCTTCGTCATCCTCGTTCTTGATCACGCGCGCGGTCCAGCCATTGCCTTTCCACAGGCGCGGTTCCTGGACGGGCGCATCGTCGTCGTGGGGGCTGTCGTCGGAGAATTCTTCTGTCATGAGGTCGCATCGGTGTAGCGGGCTTGGCCCGAGAGGAGAATGATAGTCGAATTCGCCGCATTCCACAGCGCCGGGCCCGCGCAGCGCCAGGGTCCGCCGCAAGCGGGGAATGCACCACAAGTCGCGATTAGAACAATCCCTCTAATTGCATGATCGCTTGCCAGTTGAAAAAAAGGTAATATTGCTGAGCGCATATATTGCACTGCAACATCCCTCTTCGCAGTTCACAGGTATCCCATGATCGCCCGTCACCTTCGCTTCGCAGCTACCGCCATCGCCGCCGCCGTGTTTTCCACGCAAGCGGCGGCAACACCGCTCAGCACCCAGCAAATCTTGCACGAGTTCAACGCCGTGGTCCTGACCGATATGAACTCGCAATCGCACGTCGATGGCCGCACCTGGGTGGGCGGCACGGCCACCGGCGGCGACTATGCGCAGCACGCGAACGACACGCCGGCGTCGAAGTACGCCGGCCTGACCGTCATGGGCAACGCCAACAGGGTGCAGGTCAATGCCTTGGGCGCCGTCATCGGGGGCAACCTGAGCGGCGCGACCATCAATGCCGGCAGCGGCGTGATCCACGGTAATGTCCACAACAGCAACCTCAACGGCGCAGCCTGGGTGGGCGGTAGCCTGACTGGCAGCAACACGAATGGCGGACGCCTGCCCTCGCTCGACGGCACCATGCAGGCCAACGCCGATGCAGCGCACTCGACCGATTTCGCGGCCACGCTGGGCGCGCTGTCGGCCAGCCTGGGCCAGATGAGCGGCACCGGCAGCACCGTCACCTTCAACGGCTATGGCAAGGCCACCTTCAACGCCGTGGCCAACGCCAGCGGTGTGGCGGTATTCAACCTGATCGACGCGGGCGTGTTCAAGGCCAGCGAGTTCGAATTCAACCTGGGCGACGCCACCACCGTGATCCTGAACGCGAGTGACGAGAGCGCGACGATCGGCGCCAACTTCCTGGGCGGCTCCGCACAAACCCTCGGCAGCAAGCTGATCTGGAATTTTCGGAATGCCACCAGCATCACCACCAACGCCCTGTTCGGCGGCGCCATCCTGGCGCCCTCGGCCCGGCTGACCAATAATCAGAATATCGAGGGCGGCGTGTTCGTCAAGTCGCTCGAACAGAACGGCGAACTGCATCTGCAAGCGTTCGACGGCAAGCTGAATCCGGTACCGGAACCGGCCACCGGCGCCTTGCTGCTGGCGGGCCTGCTCATGCTCGCCCTGACGCGCCGGCGCAGCCGCTAGAACGATAGCGCCACATGACAAAGCCCACCTGTTCAGGTGGGCTTTTTTTATGCGAACCGCTGGCGCGGCGGCGCGGGCGGCTGCAGCGGCGGACCGGGCGGCGGGATGCGCGGATCGATGGCCGGTGCCGGCGTGCCGTAGTTGAACGGCGTGATGATAATCGGTGGAATGGCCGGGGGCGCCGACGGAGGCCCCTTGGGACCGCCGCCGGCGAGCAGGATGCGCAACTGGCGCGCCACGAAGCCGCCCGCCGCCACCGCCCACCGGTCCCCTGAATAGTGTACAAAGTCCATATGCATCTCCATGCGACAGAGTGTTCAGTATAGGCAATGATGAGGGAATTTCAAGGTAGAAAATTGCGTTTTGGGTAAGGCGGGCACGCCCCCGCCGCGGGACCGCCTGCAGCACCGCCCAACCCGTCAAAAATGCAGTCTGTCGCATGCACATGGCGCCGCGCCGGCAGCCTCGCTACAGTGCAAGCGTACCAAGCAAATACCTATCCCCAACCGAGGCCACTGTCATGAAAAAATATGCTCCCCTGCTGCTCCTGTTCCTGTTCATCATGGTCGCCTGGGAGGCCATGGTGGGCCCGTCCGGCATGTCGGTCAACATCGATGGCGACGAGTTGCACGGCCCCGCCGCCGCCCTGGTCGGCATGCTGTTCGCCGGCGGCGGTTTGCTCATCGCGGGCATCGTGATGCTGTTCGTGGGCGTGGTCCTGGCGCTGGTGTTCGCCGGTCTGGGCGTGCTGGCCGTGGGCGGCCTGGCGCTCGGCGCCGTCGTGCTGGCCGTGATGGTCTCGCCGCTGCTGCTGCCGCTGGCCATCCCGCTGGCCATCATCTGGTATCTGTCGAGCCGCGCACGCAAGCAGCACGCCGGCCACGACGCGGTCAAGCCTTCGTAAGCGCGGCCATCGCATGGTCGCAAACCCGGTTGCGACCACCCGCCTTGGCCTGGTACAGCGCCTTGTCGGCCCGGATCATGGCCGCGTCCGGGCCCGCGTCGCCCGCCTCGATGGTGGCGATGCCGATGCTGACCGTGATCGCAATCGCCCGGCCATCGCCATCGAGCGGCGTGTCGGCCACGCTCTGGCGCAGGCGCTCCGCATATTGCTGCGCCGCCGGGCCGGTCGTCCCCGGCAGCAGCACGGCAAACTCCTCCCCGCCGACCCGGCCCAGGGTATCGATCTTGCGCTGGCCCGACCGCATCAGGGCCGCCATGTGGCGCAGCACCGCGTCGCCCACCGCGTGGCCGAACGCATCGTTGACATGCTTGAAGTGGTCGATGTCGAGCATCAGCACCGATGCGCACTCGTCCACGCTGCGCTGCAGCCGCGCGAACTGGTCGTCCAGGCGCGCCATGAACACGCGCCGGTTCGGCAGCCCGGTCAGGAAATCGGTGCTGGCCAGCGCCTGCAGTTCGTCGTCGATGCGTTTGCGCTCGGTGATGTCGACCGTCGAGGCAATCACGAAGCCGAGCGATTGCGCGTGTCCCGGCATGACCAGCAAGGTCAGTTCGTGCTGGCGCGCCACGCCATCGACCCGCAGGAAGCTGCTCTCGCATTCGTGGAACAGGGCGCCGCCGGTCAGCGCCACCAGCGCGTCGATGAATGCGCTGGCGTCCAGGCTGCCGAAGATCTGCGCCAGGCCCAGCGTGCCCGGCTGCTTGGCGCAGGCGCCCACGTGCACCAGCGCGGCCCCGTTCACGTCGGTGATGCGCACCAGCGACGCCAGGCGCTGCGTTTCCTCGGGACGCACGCGCAGCCACGCGCCCAGGTCGTCCACGCCGCTGGCCTGCAGGTGCGCCACCGCCTCGCGCGCGGCCGACCAGTCCTGCTCCCACAGCGCCACCGGGGCGTGGTCGTACAGGCTGCGAAAGCGCTCCTCGCCCACGCGCAGCGCTTGCGCGGCCTGGGCCTGTTCCAGCGCGATGCCGGCCAGCTGGGCCGCCTGCTCGATCAGCACCACGTGGGCCGCGCTCGGATAGTGCGGCGTGCGGTGGTAGATCGCAAAGGTGCCCAGCACGCGCCCGGACGCGCCGCGGATCGGTTCCGACCAGCTCGACGCCAGTTGCGCGCGCGCGGCAATCTCGCGGAAGGGTGCCCAGTCGGGGTGGGTCTGGATATTCTCAACGATGACCCGATGTCCGCTGGCGGCGGCGCTGCCGCATGAACCGTAGCCCGGAGCGGCCGGCAAGCCGTCGACCGCGGCATTGAAAAAGCCCGGCAGGCTGGGCGCGGCGCCGGTGTGCAGGAAGCGGCCTTCGGCGTCGAGCAGCAGGATCGCGCACAGCATGCCGGTATTGGTCGACTCCACCCCCAGCACCACCGCGCCCAGCACGGCCTGCAGCGGGGCGCCGTGCGCCAGCAGTTCGAGCACGTGGCGGTGCGCGCGCTCGCGCTGTTCGATCTGCTTGCGCTCGGTGATGTCGCGGAACGACCACAAGCGCGCGCCTTCATGGCCCAGCCGCACCGGGCGCGTGAACTGTTCGATGAAGCGCCCGTCCTTCAGGCGCAACAGCTCGCGGTGCTCCTCGTGCTCCTCCAGCCGCAGCGAGCGGCTGTACAGCAGCGGCCCCGCATGCACCAGCTGGGTCAGCAGGTGCGCGACCAAGGCCGCGTCGTCGGCCGTCAGGTCGAGCTCGTCGGGCACGCCCCACAGCGCGCGGAAACGCGGGTTCGAGGCCAGGATGCGGCGGTCGCCATTGTCGACCAAAATGGCGTCGAAGGTCGAGTCGAGGATGCTGCGCATCATGGCCTGGGAGCGCTGTGCCGCATCGGCCAGCGCGGCCAGGCGCTGCTGGCCCACGGTCAGTTCATTCGTCAGCAGCTGCGATTTGCGCAGCGCGCGGCCGGCCAGCGCGCTGCTGCGCGCCAGCATCCAGGTCAGCAGGGAGAGCAGCGCCGTCACCACCAGGCCGAGCGTGAGCACCAGTTGCGGCGCCTCGTTCTGCTGCGCCGCGCCAAAGCCGGCGCCGGCGCTGATGACCAGGGTCCAGCGCCGTCCGGCGATGCCGATGCGCTGTTCGGTGCGCAGCGCAGGTGCGCCGCCCACGAGCGCCACGGCGCCGGCGGCCATGCGCGCCTCGGGCGTGGCGCGATTGCCGTCGTGGACCTCCAGCGCCAGGGCGGCGGCGTGCTGGCCGCCCACATGCGCCAGCAGGTCTTCCATGACGAAGGCCGCATACACCCAGCCGCGCAGCAGGTCGCGCCGCTGCTCGACGCTGTCCGGCGCCTTGCGCCCGATGTACACCGGCAGGGCAATGAGCACGCCATCGGAGGCGCCCTGCCCGCGTTCGCGCGCCACCGTGGCCTTGCCGGACATGACGGGCTGGCCGCTGTCGCGCGCCTGTTCCAGCATCAGGCGCAGCGGCTCCTCGGAGAACATATCGTGGCCGAGCGCGCGCAGGCGGGCGCCGGTAAATGGTTCGAGGTACATCAGCGGCGCGTAGGCCGGGCGCGCGCCCGGGGGCGCGATCGCGTAATCGGGCAAGCCGCCGCTGCGCACCCGCGCCAGGTGCGATGCGCGCTGGGAGTCGGACAGCCCGAGAATGTAGCCGATCCCTTTCATGCCGGGATACTCGGCATCGGTTTGCTGGGTGCGCACGAAATCGGTGAACTCCTGGCGCGTGACATCATCCGAACTGGCGAACAGTCCCTGCACCCCGCGCAGCATCTGGACATGGGCCGCCATGCGCAGCGCCAGCTGGTTGACCACCGCGCGCGCGGCCGTCTCGAATTCGGTGCGCAGCTCGCGTTCGGCGTCGCGCCGCGCCGCTTCCCACAGCTGCCATGTCAGGACCAGGCACAGCGCCATCACCAGCCCGGCCAGCGCGGCCGCGCCGATCCACGCGGGTCGGCGCAAGGCTGGGTGCGGCGTCGGCACGGCCGGGGCGGGGGCGGCATGGTCCATGGAAGCGATCCTGGTGCGGGCCCGTGGCGGGCCTCTTACCGACTGATAGTACGTTAGCAAACCTTGCGTTGCAATAAGACTGTTGCCTAGATGCCCTCGATCAGACGCATGGCGAACACAATCGGCAGTCCGGCCGCGATTACGCGGCGCGCGGCGGCGCCGTTATCGTAGGGAATGCGGTAATACACCAGCTCGCGCGCGACGTCGTCGAACAGCGCGTAGCAGGCGGCGCTGTTGCCGTCGCGCGGCTGGCCCACCGCACCCGGGATCACCAGGTACTGGTGCTGCGGCGCGATCGCGATGCGCGTGCCGGGCACCGGCACGTGCGACCCCATGCGTCCGTCGTCGGCGCGCCGGTACAGCGCGGGCGTGTGCACGTGGCCGGAAAACACCATGCGCTTGCGCGCCGCGCGCAGGCTGCGCTCGGCAGGTTCCAGCCCGGTCACGTATTCCCACTTGACCGGGTCGTGGGCACTGGCGTGGACGAACAGCATGCGCTCGAACTCCTGGGTCAGCGGCAAGCCGGACAGGAAAGCCATCTGCTCGCTGCTGAGCTGGCCGCGGGTCCACTCGATCACTTCGCGCGCCTCGAAATGCATCTGCGGGCGCGTTTCATGGGTGACCGAATAATCGTGATTGCCCTGCACCGCCACCGCGCCGCGCGCCACGTGCTCCATGACGGTGTCGAGCACCCAGGCCGGATCGGCGCCGTAGCCGACAAAGTCGCCCGTAAACGCGTACTGGTCGGCTTTCTGGGCGCGCGCATGCGTCAGGCAAGCATCGAGGGCTTCGCGATTGGCGTGCAGGTCGGTCAGCAGGGCAAGGCGCATGGTGGGGGACGGCGTCGCTTGGCGCGCAATTAAGATTGTTATTTTGAAATTGATGACTAGTGTTCAACTTCATTATAGCGTGGGATGTGTTGGCGAGGATGGTGCCGGAACGACGGGCGGCACCGGCACCACGATGGCGGGACAGGAACGATGATGGAGTACGCGCAAGGTGCTGCGAAACGCCGCCCGGCTCCTCAAGCCGCCGGGCGCTCCCGCCCGTCCATCAGGCGCCGTTGCCAGAACCCCGACGCCGGCCAGCGCTGCTCATTCGCATACAAGCCGCGCCTGGTCGCCACATAGGCCTGGAAATGATCCAGCAGCGATTGCCGGTAGCCCTCCCCCAGCCCGCCGCCCTGCTCCACATGCGCATGCGCCACCCGGCCCGCATGCATGCCCGAACTGAGCGCATGCCCGATCCCCAGCGACGACACCGGATCGAAGCTGGCCGCCGCATCCCCGGCCGCGGTCCACGCCGCATCGGCCGGCAGGCGCGCCACCCGGCTGTGGATCGGATACTGGCGGAACGCTTGCGGCGCCGGCAGTTCCCGCACCAGCGCGCCGATATGCTGGGTTGCCAGCGCGTGGCGCCGCCATTGCTCCGGATCGAGCAAGTCCAGCGTGCGCAAGGTGTCGGCATCGGTCATGAAGGCCACCGCCGTGCGCCGTCCCGGCAGCGGCGCCAGGTAAAACCAGCCGTCGGCGGTCGTTTCGACCAGGGTGCGCTGCACCCGCTCGTGATCGTCGCCGGCCTCGTAGTAGGCATACACCCCCACCATGCGGTCGGTCTGCAGCACCGGGCACTGCTGCTGGCGCACCATCACACTGTTGCGCCCGCTGCAATCGATGACGTAAGCGGCGCTCAGCTCGCGCCGCCGTTCGCCCTGGCGCACGCTGATGGTCCAGCGCGCGCCAGGCGTCACCCCCAGCAGCTCGGCCGGCTGCAGGATCACCGCGCCCAGCTTGCCGGCCTGCTCCAGCAGCATGCTGTCGAACGCCATGCGGTCCAGGTGCAGGCCGCTGCCCTGGCCGTTGAACAGAAAATCGCGCACCACCAGCTGCTCGCCGCCCCAGGCGGCGGCGTGCGCGTACGATTGCAGATGGCGCTCCTCGAACCCGGCGCGCGCGATGCCCAGGTAGTCGATCAGCGGAAACAAGGCCGGCGAGACGGTCTCGCCGGGACGGAACGGGTCGAACAGGCGCCGCTCGACGATCGCCACGCGCAGCCCGGTAAAGCGGCGCAGGGTAATCGCCGCGGCGGCGCCCGCCGGCCCGGCGCCGAGGATGACGACGTCGTAATCGGCGTCGTCATCTGCGGTGCGCGAGCCGTCCGTCTCAGCGGCGGCTGGTGCGGCCATGGGACGAGGTGAGGATCTTGCGCGGCTTGTCGCCCTGGCGCGTCTGCGGCTCGGGATCTTCATCCTTGAGGAACCAGGCCGGATAGAAGTTCGAGTCGTCGCCGGTAACGAAGCTGCTCACATTGCCCACCGCCACGCTAGCCAGGTTGAAGCGGTCGTGGTTGCGCTCCTGCTCCGCAAAGTACGGATACTGGCGCCCGTAGACCGGATCGGGATTCTGGTTGGCCACGAAGCCGAGGTATTTCCACGACGTGATCATCTGCGTGAAGCTGTTCACGCCGCGGCTGTACAGCACCTGCATCCCGGCCGGCACCCCGGTCAGCTTCTGCTCCTCGGCCGTGTAGGCGCCGGCGATGACGTTCCACGGGCTTTGCGGCGGCCACCAGTACGAATAGTAGGTGGGCGGCGTGGGGATCATCGAGATCGGGTTCTTGACCTCGTTCGGATTGTCGAAATTGATGAACTGCACCGAGCAATCGAAGAAGTCGGCCTGCCACGGAATGGCCATGCGCTTGGTCAGGTCGCCCGGCTCGCAACCGGCGCCCACGGTCGGCGCGTTCCAGTCGATCGGCGCGGTTTCGTCCTCGGACCACGACAGGCCGTTGCTGAAGTAATACGCCTGGTCATGGCGGTGGCGGATCTGGTACGGCGCCGCATACACGGTCGGATTGCGCACCGACCAGGTCACTTCGATGCCGGGACACATCGGCTCGCCCACGCAATTGCCGATCCCGGCCCGATCCAGCGGATGCACATTGGGAATGGTCAACGCCGGCGCGTTCGGCTCGAACTGGCCCGCCGCCCACTGCTTGAGCAGGAAATACTGGGTATCGGTCAGCACCGAAAACTTGTCGATCACATTGTTGCGCACCGAATTCGAGCCCGAATTCATCGGCACCAGCGGCAGGCCCGTCACATCCTGCAAGCCGCTGCTGAACAATTGCTGGTTCTGGCCATCGGTAAAGCCGGCCGCCTGCTCCAGGGTGGCGTCGCGCCGCGCCGGCGGCTGGCGGAAGTAGCGCAGGAACTGCTCGCGCTGCGGCCGCGCCGCTTCGCTGGCATCGCTCGGATCGAAGGGCGGATTGATGAATGCCGTCATCGACGGCACCGTCGCCACCCACTGGTAGTCCGCCATCCGGTTCAGGAACGGCTTGATGTCTTCCCAGTAGTTGACCTTGTACTGCGGATTCCAGCCGCCCGTGTCCGCCCACCTGGCCAGGTCGTACACATCGGGCCGGGCGCCCTGGTATTTGAGCGCGCAGTCGAGCGCCACATCGTCCCAGGTCGACACATTGACCAGCTGCGGCGCGAATTTGGGCGAACCGATCACCACCCAGGCCGACAGCGTGACCTGCGTCTGGTCCTTGAAGGTGATGAGCGCCGTCACCGGACCGTCGGCGATGTCGTCGTTCCAGGTATTGCCGCCGCCGAAACCGGTAATGCTCTCGTTGCCGCCGGCGTGGCCGAAGCCGCCCAGCACCAGCAGGTTGGCGCGCGAATCGGTGCGGATTTCGCCGAGCGACTTGACCGGCAAGCCCTGGCTGACGTTGGTCGGCGGGAAGGATGCGTGGGTGTAGCCTTGCGGAACCGTGTCGGCCGTAAATTCCACCGGCGCCGCCAGCGGACCTGTCACGCTGCGTGGTCCCGGATCGATGATCAGGGCCTGGCGCGCGTCGCCGCTGGTGTCCGAATTGCGGTAACCGGTCCAGGCGGACGAGCCCACATCCCAGGCGGCGGGCGGCTCCTGCCAGGTTTCGTAGCTGTTGTACTTGCCAAACATCAGGTCGCCCAGCAAGGGGACGAAATCCCACCACGCCGATTTTTTATTGGCCACGTGAACGGACCAGACCACCGATTCGACCAGGTCGCCGGTCAGGTCCAGCTCGACTTCACCCGACCCGTCCGGAGCGGACTGGTAGATGGCGAAGGTGGCCGCCTGGCGCTTGATCAGCCCTTTCGCATCCTTGAATTGGGTCACCCTTTTGGGCGCGTTGTTCTCGAGGACCGGATCGCCGCTGGCGCTCGCTTCGATCGGCAAGCCGCCGATGCTGTCGGGCGCGAGGTAGTACGCGTCCAGGCTGTTGCCGACGCGGCCGACGCCGATCGACGGGTGAATACGGTAACTGACGGGGGATGGCATGTAGGAAGTCTCCTGATTGATTGATGGACGAACCATGTAAGTCAACAGCGGAAAGACTAAAACCAGAGCACAGGCGGTGAGAAAACGCCGGATGCGGCGAGCCTGCGGGACCGGTGAAAACCAGTCCCGTCGCCGATGCGTCAGCGCAGGGTTGTGCCTGTCATGAATGTACTACGGTGAAATTACATTAACAACAAAATTGTTAACAAATGAATCATGCAATATGGATAATACATTTGTCGCCGCCCGTCTCCGCTGCTTGAGCCGCCCGCGCAGCGACCGGACCAATCACAGCGTGCAAACTGGTCAACGCGCGGGCTGTGTGGCCGGAACCGCCAGTTCGGCAGTGCGGGCTGGCGCGGCGGCCGGCATCTCGGGCTTTTGCCTGAGCGCGAACAGCAGCGCAAGCATGGCCGGCAGCGGCAACAACGACAGGCAGGCGACGGCCACCGTCGGCGGGTGGTTGGGGCACGGGGGCAGACCGTCGCGGTTGGGCAGCTTGTTGCCCGGAATGAGGGACAGCAGGGCAAACCCCGCCAGGTTCAGCCAGGCCGGCGCACCGGCGCATCAGGCGGCGTCACGCCGCGCCCGCATACTGCAGGTAGCCGCGCGCGCGCAGGGCGCACGCCGGGCAGGTGCCGCAACCGTAGCCCCAGGCGTGCAGCGCGCCGCGCTCGCCCAGGTAGCAGGTGTGGGTGTCTTCCCGGATCAGGTCGACCAGGGCGTCGCCGCCGGCTTCGTGCGCCAGCTGCCAGGTTTGCTTCTTGTCGATCCACATCAGCGGCGTTTCCAGCTTCAGGCGCGTGGCCATGCCCAGGTTGAGCGCGACCTGCAGCGCCTTCATGGTGTCGTCGCGGCAGTCCGGATAGCCGGAAAAATCGGTTTCGCACATGCCGCCGACCAGTACGTTGAGGCCGCGCCGGTAAGCCACGGTGGCCGCCACGGTCATGAACAGCAGGTTGCGGCCCGGTACAAAAGTATTGGGCAGCCCGTTGGCCTGCATTTCGATGGCCACGTTGCTGGTCATGGCGGTGTCCGAAATCTTGCTGATCAGGGACAGGTCGACCATGTGGTCCTCGCCCAGGCGCGCGTCCCAATCAGGCTTCAATGCCCGCATCTTGCCCAGCACCGTGGGGCGCACGGTCAGTTCGATGGCGTGGCGCTGGCCGTAGTCGAAGCCGATGGTTTCGACCCGCGCGTAACGCTCCAGCGCCCAGGCCAGGCAGGTGGCGGAGTCTTGCCCGCCGCTAAACAAAACCAGTGCGCCGTCAGCTTGTTGCATATTGTATTTTCCAAATCGTTAGGCGTTCGCCATCATTGCAGCCGATCCGGTAAGATGCCTCAGCATTTTCCCGAATGGAGCGCCATGTTTCCCGCAACACCAGACAAAACAACAGCCCGGACGCCGCGCCAGCGACGAATTTTGGCACAGATTGCCGTGAGCGTGTGCCTTGCGGCACCGGCGGCAGCGGCGCTGGCGCAAGAGCCGGCGGCCACCCCACAGCAAGCTCCCGCGCGCGGTATCGACTACTCGGTCAAGGTGGACGCACCCGGCCCGCTCGACGACCTGCTCGAAGAAAATCTCGACCTGGTGCGCTGGCAGGGCAACCCGCGCCTCGACCTCGACCAGTTGCAGCGCCTGGTCAAGGCCGCGCCCGAGCAAGCCAAGACCCTGATCGCCACCGAAGGCTATTATTCGCCCAAGGTGAGCGCGGGCCTGGACACCAGCGGCGGCAAACCGGTGGCGCGCATCACGGTCGACCCGGGCCAGCCGGTGCTGGTGGGCGACGTGGAACTGGTGCTCAAGGGCTTCGAGCCGGTCGGCGTCGATTCCACCCCGTACGACGCGGCCGACCTGCGCAACCGCTGGGGCCTGCCGGTCGGGCAGCGCTTCCGCCAGGCCGACTGGGAAGGCGCCAAGCGCAACCTGCTGCGCCAGGTGATGATGGCGCGCTATCCGCGCGCCCAGCTGGCCGAATCGAGCGCCATCGTCGACCCCGACACGCGCCGCGCCCTGCTCAAGGTGGTCCTCGACAGCGGCCCGGAAGCGCGCTTCGGCGAATTGCGCGTCGAAGGCCTGAAGCGCTATTCGCGCACCATCGTCAGCAACCTCAATCGCATCCGCCCCGGCCAGGAATACAACGAAGCGGCCCTGCAAGCCTACCAGGCGCGCCTGCAGGACACCGGCTACTTCAGCACCGTGGAAGTGAGCGCCGACATGTCGGCCGCGCTGTCGGAAGACATCGACGCCATGACCGACGACCAGAACGACATCCCGCGCCCGCCCGTGGCCAACCCGGCGATCCTGCCGGTGCTGGTGCGGGTGACCGAGAACAAGCAGAAGAACGTCGACGTCGGTCTCGGTTATTCGACCAACACCGGCGCGCGCGCCCAGCTCAATTACGACGACCTCGATGTGTTCGGCCTGCGCATGAAAAGTAACCTCATCACGGAACAGAAGCGCCAGACCGCGCGCGCCGACTTCTATTTCCCGACCACCGAAAAAGGCTACAACGACAGCTTCGGCGCCGGTTTCGAGCGCAACGACCTGCGCGGCGAAGTGACCAACGTGGCCACCGTGGCCGGACGGCGCACCTGGGGCTCGCCGCTGCTCGAACGCAGCCTGACGCTCGAATTCCTCAGCGAGCGGCGCATGGTCGAAGGCGTGGAGACGCGCCGCAGCCAGAGCGTGCCGCTCACCTTCAGCTGGACCAAGCGCGCGCTCGACAACCTGGTACTGCCGACCAAAGGCTATGTGCTCAACGCGCAGTTCGGCGGCGCCGTGCTGCCGGTGCTGACCGACGAACGCTTCCTGCGCGCCAGCACGCGCTTCATCAATTACCGTCCGCTCGGCGCGTCGAGCAATCTGATCGTGCGCGCCGAAGCGGGCGTGCTGGCCTCGCGCGACAAGGCAGGCGTGCCATCGACCTTCCTGTTCCGCGCCGGCGGCGACCAGTCGGTGCGCGGCTACGGCTACCAGGAACTGGGCGTGCGCGAAGGCGACGCCATCGTCGGCGGGCGCTACCTGCTCACCGGCAGCGTCGAATATCAATACTGGTTCAAGCCGCCGTGGGGCGTGGCCGTGTTCTACGACGCCGGCAACGCCGCCGACAAATTCAAGGACCTGAAACCGGAATCGGGCTACGGGCTGGGCGCGCGCTGGCGCAGCCCGGTCGGCCCGATCAACGTCGACCTCGCGTACGGACAAGCGCTCAAAAAAGCGCGCCTGCACTTCTCACTGGGCTTTACATTCTGATGACTACCGCCGACACTCCCACCACCCCGCCGCCCCGCGAGCACGGCCAGCGCCGCTGGCCGCGCCGCGTCGCCATCGGCGTCGCCGTCACCGGCGCCCTGCTGGGCGGCGCTTACTGGTATCTCGGACGCGAAACAACCCTGCAAATGCTGGTCCAGCGCGTGGCCAACGCCAGCGGCGGCAGCATCGTCGTGAGCGGCGTGAAAGGCTCGCTGTACGGCGCCATGCACCTCGATAAAGTCGTCTACCGCACTCCGGAACAGGTGATCACCGCCGAGAATATCGACATCGACTGGTCGCCCTTCCAGTACCTGAGCCGCGGCGTCGCCATCAACAAGCTGCACGTGGCCACCCTGCGCATGAATACCCTGCGCGAAGGCGAACCGGCCAAGATGCCGGCCAGGCTCGCGCCGCCCTTCAAGCTCGAAGTCGACGATGCGCGCCTGGGCAAGGTCATCCTGACCAATGCGGCCGTCCCGGGTGCCGAAACGGTGATCGCCGACGTGCGCTTCGACCTGCTGGGCGACCAGCAGCAATGGGCATTGCGCAAGGCCAGCGCCATCACCCCCTGGGGCAAGGCCATGGCCGACGCCAGCATCGGCGCCAACAAGCCGTTCAAGCTGGCCGGCACCGCCAGCCTGACCCAGCTCGTGGTGGCCGCCGGCCAGCAGCCGGCGCAAATCAAGCTGCGCGTGGGCGGCGACCTGGTGACCACCCAGCTCGACGCGACCGCCGTCTCGGGCAAGGCCGAAGGCGACGCCAAATTCACGCTGGCGCCGTTCGACCCGATCCCGCTGCGCGCCATGACCATCCATGGCAAGAACATCGACCCGGGCTTTTTCAATCCCGAACTGCCCAAGGCCGACCTGTCGCTGACGATCACGGCGCGCATCGAAGCGAACCGCAACATCGCCGGCAGCGTCACGATCGATAACGCCGGCGCGACCGGCCCGATCGACCTGCAACGCCTGCCGCTGCGCTCCATGCGCGGCGAACTGAAAGGCAACCTGTCGGCGCTGGAGATCGGGGCGGTGCTGATCGACCTGGGCGAGGCCGGCAAATTCACCGGCAGCGGCACGGTGGCGCGCAGCGCCGCCGACAAAGGCTTAGGGACGGCCGGCTTTGCGCTGCATACCGACGGCATTGACATGAAGCGCATCCACAGCCGCATGAAGTCGACCAAGATCGCCGGCGACATCACGGTCGCCAACGCAGGCAATACCCAGACCTTCACCGCCAGGCTGGTGGAAGCGGGCATGCGCCTGGAAGCGAAAGCCACCCTGGCCGACAACGTGCTGACCGTGCAGCAGGCGCGCCTGGCCGCCGGCGGCAGCAGCGTGGGCCTGACCGGCAGCGCCAACCTGGCCGGCAAGCGTGAATTCAAGGTCAGCGCCAGCGCCGTCAAGTTCAACCCGGCCGCGTTCGGCGACTTGCCGAAGGCCGACATCAATGCCGACATCAACGCCGCCGGCGTTCTTGCGCCAGCCTGGAAAGTGGCGGCCGACTTCGCGCTGCGGCCAAGCCGCCTGTTCGACCAGCCTTTGTCGGGCAAGGGCAAACTCAATGCCGACGCGGCGCATATCAGCGGCGTGGACGCCACGCTGGCGCTGGGAAAAAATACGGCGGAATTGAAAGGCAGTTTTGGGGCACCCGGCGAAAAACTCACCTGGCGCGTCGATGCCACCGACCTGGCGGCCGCGCGCAGCGATTTGTACGGCGCGCTGGCGGCCAACGGCGTCGTCACCGGCACCATGCAGGCGCCGCGCACCACGTTCGAGGTCGACGCGACCGGCCTCGGTTGGGTGGCGGCGGCACGCAGGACCAATAACAGCCTGCTGCACGCCAGCGGCGAGGCATGGCTCGCGGGGGGAACAAATGCGGGTGCGGTCGAAGTCAAGGCGGCCGGCACGGCGCAGCGCTTCAATCCGGGCGCCTTCGGCTCGCCGCTGGCGGGCAGCATCAACGGCACGTTCGACGCCGCCGGCCGCTCCGGCCCGGACTGGCGCGGCAACCTGAATCTGGCGCTGCAGCCATCGACCCTGGCCAATTCGCCGCTGTGGGGCCATGCCAGGATCGCCGCCGACGCCAAACACGTCTCGAACGCCGACGTCGACCTGCACGTGGGACCGAACATCGTGGCCGCCAAGGGCAGTTTCGGCACTGCCGCCGACAAGCTTGACTGGCGTATCGACGCGACCCAGCTGGCCGCGCTCGGACCCGACTTCGGCGGCGTGCTCAAAGGCTCCGGCACGGTGTCGGGCACGATGGCGGCACCGGCCGTCAGCGCCGCGCTCGAAGGACACAACCTCAAGGTGCTCGGCAAGCACCAGGTCAAGACCCTGCGCGCCAGCGCCAACCTTGGCAGCGGGCGCGGTGCCGACGATCCGCTGGTAAGCGACATCGCCATCACCGAATACGTCAGCGGCGACACCCGCATCGACAGCGCGCACCTGCAAACGAGCGGCACGCGCGGCGCCCACACCCTGCGCCTGGACGCGCGCAGCGAAGCGTTCGACGCCACCGGCGACATCCGCGGCGGTTGGGCCAACAGCGCCTGGACCGGCACCGTGGCGGCGCTGCAGAACAAGGGCCGCTACGCGTTCGCGCTGCAGGCGCCGGTACCTGTGCGCATCGCGGTCGCACCCGGCGCCGGCTTGGCCGGCCTGGCCAAGCCGCAGCAGATCAGCATGAGCAACGCGGTGATCAAGCTGCCCAACGGCAGCGTGAGCATCCAGTCGCTGGAAAAGAATGGCCCGCACTGGACCAGCAAGGGCGTGGCCGCCGGCGTGCCGCTCACCTACCTTGCGCAATTCTCGCCGGGCATGCGCGACGCCATCAGCGGTAACCTGTTGCTGGGCGCCGACTGGGCGCTCGACATGCAGGCACCGAGTGGCGCCACGCCAGCCCTGAACGGCTCGCTGCACGTCTTCCGCGAGAGCGGCGACATCATCGCCGGCGCCGAAGTGCCGGTGGTGCTGGGCTTGCGCACGCTCGACCTGCGCGCCGACGTCGCCAGCGGCGCGCTGCGCATGCAGGCCAAGGTCGACGGCACCCGCGTTGGCCAGGCCGACGTGGACGCCACCGCGCAAATGATCGACGGCCGCCTGGGCAACGCGAGCCCCTTGAAAATGACGGCGAACGCCGACATGGTCTCGATCGCGTGGCTGGCTCCCTTCACCGGCCAGCCGGCACTGGAACTGGACGGCGCGTTGAAGCTCGCGCTGACCGGCGGCGGCACGGTCGGCACGCCGACCCTGAACGGCAGCGTCAACGGCGACAAACTGGCGCTGCGCTGGGCCGAACAGGGCATCAAGCTCAGTAACGGCCAGCTGCGCGCCCAACTGGCCGGCGACCAGCTGCTGCTGCAGCGCCTCAGTTTCGACGGCGTGCAGGGCACGATGGTGGCCGACGGCGCGGTGCGCTTTGCCGGCGGCGAAGCGACCATGCAGTTGAAACTGGTGGCCGACAAGCTCGAAATCCTGTCGCGCCCCGACCGCACCGTCGTCATCAGCGGCCAGAGTACGCTGGTGCGCGACGCCAAGCGCTTTTCTCTGGAAGGCAAATTCAAGGCCGACCGCGCGCTGATCGAACTGGCGCCGCAAGGCCGCCCTACCCTGTCGGACGACGTGATCGTGCTGGGACGGGCCGGGGTCGGCACGCCGGCGGTCAAGGGCGAACCGACCATGCCGCTGACGATGGATGTGGAGGCCGATCTGGGCAACGCATTCCGCCTGCGCGGCATGGGCATCGACGCCGAACTGGCAGGTGCATTGCGGGTGCGCGCCACGGGCGGGCGTCCGCCGCGCGTGAACGGCTCCATCCGCGTGGTCAGCGGCACCTACAAGGCGTATGGGCAGAACCTCGACATCGAACGCGGCGTGCTGACCTTCAGCGGCCCGTCCGACAATCCGGCACTGAACATCCTCGCGGTGCGCAGCCGGCCGGAGGGCGAGCAACTGTCCGAGACCAACGTCGAAGCCGGTGTCGAAGTGCGCGGCTCGGCCCTCTCGCCGGTGGCCAAGCTGGTGTCGACGCCGTCGGTGCCGGACAGCGAAAAGCTGTCCTGGCTGGTGCTGGGACATGGCATGGCCGCGACATCGGGCAACGAGGCGGGCCTGCTCAGCGCCGCCGCCGCTGCCCTGCTGGGCGGCTCGGGCAGCGGCGGCGGTTTCCAGTCGCGCCTGGCCAATTCGCTGGGGGTCGATGAACTGGGCCTGTCGCAGGCCAAGGGACTGGAAAGCACCGTGGTCACGGTCGGCAAGCGGATTTCGTCGCGCGCCTACCTCAGTTTCGAGCAGGGGGCGACGACCGCATCGAGCCTGGTCAAGCTGCGCTACAAGCTCAATCCGCGCATCACGCTGCAGTTCCAGACCGGAACCAACACCGCGCTCGACGTGCTGTATTCGTGGGCGTTCGACTAGCCTAGTGCAGGAAAAAGGTGCTCGGCTTCGGGTCGGGCACCGGATCGTCGTCCTGCGGGTGCTTGACTGGCGGGTGATGCGGGTGGGGATTGTCGAACGGCTCGGGAGATGGTTCATCGACCGGCACGGGGTCCGGTGCGCGGTGAAAGTCGATGGCTGCAGGGTTCATGTGGGTCGCTCCTGGTTGGTGGAGCGATGACATTAACATAAGCATCGGTGCGGGGCCGTACGCTTGACAGACCTTGAGGGGCCGCCAACGCGGCCCCTTTCACGTTTACGGCTTCGCGTTCTTGACGTATTTGTCGAGCCAGGAATTGGTCTCGAACAGCATGTGCATGATCGATTCGCGCGCGCGGTAAGCGTGGCTTTCGTTCGGCAGCATCACCAGGCGCGCCGTACCGCCCAGGCCCTTCATGGCCTGGAACATGCGCTCGCTCTGCATCGGAAAGGTGCCCGAATTGTTATCCTGCTCGCCGTGGATCAGCAGCAGCGCATCCTTGATCTTGTCCACGTTATTAAACGGCGACATGGCCTGGTACACCTCCTTGGCCTTCCAGAACTCGCGCTCCTCGGACTGGAAGCCGAACGGGGTAAGCGTGCGGTTGTAGGCGCCGCTGCGCGCCACGCCGGCCTTGAACAGGCGCGTGTGGGCCAGCAGGTTGCCGGTCATGAAGGCGCCGTACGAGTGCCCGCCGATGGCGATGCGGTGGCGTTCGGCCACGCCGCGCCGCACCACTTCGGCCACCGCCGCTTCGGCGTTGGCGACCAGTTGCGGCAGGTAGCTGTCGTTCGGTTCGGCCTCGCCCGCGCCGACGATCGGCATCGACGGGTTATCGAGCACCGCGTAGCCCATCGCCAGCATCGGCGCCGGGCCCCAGTAGCTGATCGCATTGAAGCGGAATGGCGAGCCGGTGGTCTGGCTGGCCGCGCTGGCGCTCTTGAAGTCCTGCGGATACGCCCACATCAGCAGCGGCAGCGGGCCGTCGCGCTTCGCTTCGTAATTCGGCGGCAGCATCAGGGTGGCGGTCAGGTCGACGCCATCGGCGCGCTTGTAACGGATCTGCTCCTTCTGCACGTCTTTCAGCTGCGGGGTCGGATGCGGGAAATTGGTCAGCGCCGTCAGTTGCGCCGCACCGCTGCGTTTCAGGTCGCGCACATAAAAGTTCGGGCGCTCGGTGGGCGACTCGCGCGTGGTCAATAGGCGCGAGCCATCGTCGCTGAGCACCGTCACGATGCTCTCGTAATACGGCGCCTCGCTCTGGAACAGGCGCTCCTTGGCCTTGGTGGCCAGGTTGAAGCGGTCCAGGAAAGGGCGGTCGCCTTCGTTCGAGGCGCCGCTGCCACCTAGCAGGATGGTCGAATCGGCGCCCAGCACCAGGCGCGGACGGCCGGCGCTGTCGGGCATCGTCACCGGCGAACCGGGGTTGTTGTAGCGGTCTTCGGCCGAGTAGGAAAACAGCAGATCGGGCGCCACCGTCTCGTGCTCCGGCCGGATGCGCCAGATCTTGACGGCGCGCGTCTTGTACCAGCCTTCGCCCAGCAGGGCGACGTCGCCATTGCCCCAAACCACGCGGTCGTAGCGCGAACCAAGCCTGGCCAGCACCTTCGGCTCGCCGGCGAACGGCGCGGCGTGCGAATACACGATGTCGCGCACCTCGGCCGCCTTGGCCGGATCGCCGCCATCCTGGGCTTCGGCCCAGACCAGGGTGGCCGGAGCGTCGACGCGCCAGCTGACCTTGCGCACGCCGGCGGAAACGGCATCGTTCCCCGGCGGCAGGCCTTCTTCGAGCGGCTTCTCGACCACCAGGTGCACCGGCTTGCCGCTCAAATCGCGCACGTCGACGCGGCGCGGAAAGGCCGATGCCGGCACCACGTACGAGAAGGGGCGCTGCAGCACGGAGGCCAGCAGCAGCTTGCCGTTGGGGGCCACCGACACGTTGGTGAACAATTCGGGATTGCCGATCAGGCGCAGCTTGCCCGACAGGTCGACCAGCGCCAGCTGCGAGCTGGCATAGTGCTCGAACAGGCGCGCGTCTTCTTCATTTTTCAGCAAATCCTGGTAGGTGCGCAGCTGGCGCGCGCCCACGCTGACCTGGCTGTCCTGCAGAATCGGGCCGCCCGGCACCCCGGTCGATTGCGGCGCCTTGCCGCGCCCGATGGGTTTGAGGTGCAGCAGCAGGCCTTTGGCGTCCGGCATCCAGGTAAAGCCCGAGCCGTCCAGGTAGGACAGCGGCTGCGCGGTCAGGCGCCGCGCGATGCGGGTGTTGATATCGACCAGCCACACTTCGACGCCGGACGCGCCATCGCGGTCGGCGTAGGTGACGTGGGTGAAGGCCAGGTAGCGCTGGTCCGGCGACCAGGCGCTGTCGGCCAGGCGCAGCTGGCGCGGCAGGCCCATGATCTTGATTTCCTTCTGGGTCGCGATATCGAGCAGCTTGAGACCCGTGCCGAAGGAAAAGCGGCTCGGCGAATAGGTGCGCGGATTGATGCGCAGGCCGGCCAGCTTCAGTTCCGGCTGCGCCACTTCGGCGATGCTGGGCAGGGCCGGCGTATCGACCATCATCGCCAGGTTACGCTGCGGCGACAGGCCCAGTGCCGGGGCGCGCGGCGCGTCCACGATGGCCTGCAACTGCGCCGGCGGCAGCTGGTACTGGGAATGCGCGTTGGGTGCGGCGGCGAGCAGGGACATGGTCAGCGGGACGATAGGGAGGCGATGGCGCATGGAGGGTCTCGGGTGAAGGCGATCCTCCATCTTGCGCACTACTGACGGGCTTGTCAATCTGCTCTTTTCCGGTATTTACGGGGCGTATGCCATGCACGGTGGGTGGAATCGGCGGCGTGCGGCGGGCGTTTATAATGCGTGTTTCAGGACCGGAATCACAATCGCCATGTCAATTACCACTCTCGCGCTGCTGGTGCTCGCCCCTTTCCTGGTGTGGCGCTTCTACCAGCGCCTCAAGGCCATGATGATGCGCCAGCGCTCGATCGTCTCGCGCCATTACACGGGGGTGGGCGTGTTCGCGGCCATGATCCTGGTGGCGGGGTCGGAGGTGATGTCGCGGCCGGTACTGCTCGGCTGGCTGGCGCTGGGCACGGCGGCCGGCATCGCGTACGGGATCTGGGGGCTGCGGCTGACCAGGTTTGAAAACGATACCTGCTACTTCACGCCGAACGCGCGCCTGGGGATGGTCATTGCGATGCTGTTTTTCGCGCGCGTGATGTATATCGGCGTGGAGATTTATGCGAACCAGGGCAGCAATGTGCCGACGCCGGGGTTCACCGACAGCTTCATTACCCTGATTGCGCTGGGACTGACGGCGGGCTATTTCGGGACGTATTCGGCGGGCTTGATCCGCTGGCGCAGGGCGTTGAAGAAGGCGGTCAACGCGGCTTAGTCTCGTTGTCCCCGCGCCTTGGCGCGGGGACAAACTCTCAGACCGCCACCGCAGGCGTCACGCGCCGCTGCAGCACGAAAATCGGCTGCGCCCACGGCATATCTTTCTTCTTCTTGCTGGTGATGAGCGTCAGCTCGGACGGGTCGTACACATCCGTGTTGTGCGTCAGCGGCGTGGTCATCAAATACTGCGCCTCGGTGTTCTTGAGGAACTCGCCCACCAGCTGGATATTCCGGATATCCAGGTGGGCAAACGGTTCATCGATGAACACAAACCCGCCCGAGCCATCTTCCGACTTGAGCAAGCCAATCAGCAGCACCAGCGACTTCATCACCTGCTGCCCGCCTGACGCTTCGCCGTCGTTCATCCCGATCTGGTCCTTGCCGTCGAACTTGAAGCGCACGTGCAGGCCGGCCTGCGACAGCTGCACGTCTTCATTCTCCAGCTTGACCGGATCGGCATGCACCTCGATGCCCGCCAGTTCGCCCAGCTCCTTGATGTTCTTGCTATAGGTCTTGATGGTGTAGCGCAGCCGCTCGATGTACGCGCCGCGCGCATTGGCGGTCGCTTCGATCGCGCGGTTGTTCTGGTAGCGCCGCTCGTCGGTCTCGGTCTGGCGGCCCTGCAACTGCTCGTTCAGACGATGGTGCTGGTCGATGACCGTGGCATCGAGCTCCCAGTCGTCGCGCGCGAGACTATGTTCCAGCGACGCGACGCGCAGGTCGACCTGGTGCGCGTTCTGGTGTTCGGCCACCAGCGAGGCACGCCGCGCCGGACGGCGCCAGCCTTGCGGCAGATGGCGCCAGGCGCGGCGCAGTTCGAGCAAGGCGCGCGCATGGTCGGCGCGCTGCTCGATCTGGCGCTTGTGACCGAGCCGCAGCCCGGCTTCGGCTTCGGACAGGGACATGCGCGCGTTCTGCCATGTGGTGTCGGCACGCGTGCGCGCCACCGTGGCCGCTTTCGTCAATGCCTGCAGCTCGCCCAGGCGCGCGCCCACTTCCAGGCGCTCGGCCTTGAGCGGCACCGTGCCGCGCAAGGCTTCGTCGAATTCGGCCTGGCGCGCGGCCAGTTCCTTGGCCGCGTCGACCCCGGCGATGCGCGCCTTGAGCGCGCCCACTTCATATGCCAGCCTGCTGATGGCGAGCGTGAACGCGTCTTCCTGCGCTTCCAGCGCCGGCAAGGACTTTTGCAGCGCTTCCATGCGCTGGGTGCGCCCGGCCGTGCCGAAGCGGTAGCGCGACACTTCGACGAACAGCGAGCGCCCGCCGCGCCGTTCGCGGTGATACGCGTCCGGCGTGATCCACTCGGCATCCTTGTGCAGCTTGAAGCCCTTCTCCACCGAGTCGACCCGCTCGATGCGCGCCAGCTGGTCGATCAGCCATGGCGGAGCGGGGGCCGAAAAGCGCACCACCGACAACAGGCTGTCATCCTTCACCGCCGGTGCCTTGATGCATTCGGGGACGATGAAGTGGCGATAGCGCTCCTTCTCGGCCAGCCGGTACGCGGCCGCGGCATCCTTGGCGCGTTCGAGCAGCACCACCGAGGCATACCCGCCCAGCACACCTTCCACGGCGCCCTGCCACTTCGGATCGGTCACTTCGACGATATCGGACAGCATCGCGTGCGGGATGCCGTCGTCGCGCAGCGCGCGGCGCATGCCGCGCACGGCGTCCGGCTCGGGCATGGCGCTCTTGCCCTGCAAGGCCGAGATGGTCGACTTTTCGGTCAGGATGCGGCTGGCCAGGGCGTCGCGCAACTGGCGCTGGCGTGCCAGTTCGGCTTCTTTCTGGTCCAGCTGGGCCGCCACTTCCGCGATGTCGGCACCCGAATCGGCGGCCAGCTTTTGCAGGCGCTCCTTCTGTTCGAGCAGGCTGTCGAGCGGCTTCAACCTGGCGTTGACCTGGGTCAAACGGCTGCCCAGCACCGTCGCTTCCTGCTCCAGCAGCGTTTCCTGCTGCTGCGCGTCGGACAGCGCTTTTGCCTGCGCCGCCAGCGCATTGCGCTTTTCAATCAGCTGTGTGTCGGCCTGCGCCATCGGTTTGCGGGCGTCGCGCAGCGCGCGGCTGCCCGCCGCCGCCTTTTCGCGCGCTTCGTGGTATTCGAGGCTCGGAAGAACCTCTTCCAGCAGGTTGCGCCGTTCCTTGTGCAGGTCTTCCCACTGGTGGTAATTGACCACGCGCAGGCGCAAGCCTTCCAGGTTGGTGCGCGAGGCTTCCAGTTCGCTCTCGAAGCGCTTCAGTTCCGTTTCGGTGTCGCGCTGGTGGCGCTTGGCTTCGTCGTAGGCGTCCAGCACTTCCTTGTCGCCGAAAACCTGGAACACCAGGTCGAGCAGCTGGCGCGGCGCGTATTCGCACAGCTTGTCGGTTTCGCCCTGCTCCAGCGCCAGCACCTTGGCCATGGCCGGCGACAGGCCGGCGTTGTGCAGGCGCTTGCGGTAATTCTCGACGCCGAGCCAGTCGGTGGCGTCGTTGACTTCCTCGATCTGGATATTCCCCGGGCGCATAAGGTACTGGCGCTTCCAGTCGCCGCCGTTCTTTTCGATCTTGCAGAACAGCGTGACTTCATCGTCGCTGAAAAAGCCCGAACTGCGGAACGGCCGGTTCGACAGCTGGCGCCCCACCGCCTTGTTGTCGACCACGGAACGGATCCAGGCGGTCTGCTGCCCCGAGTGGCGCGCGTAGTGCTTGTAGGTGCGGCCCATCGAGCAATCGAGGCCGAACAGGGTGCGCAGCGCGTCGAGCAAGGTGGTCTTGCCGGAGCCGTTCTGGCCGGCGATGGTGATGATCTTGGCGTCGAGCGGGATGTTCTTGATCCGTTGCCAGTAATCCCAGTGGACCAGTTCGAGCGATTTAATGTGGAACATGGGCTAGCCTCAGGTTGGGGTATCGGCGTCGGCATCAGCTTCGGCGGCGCCAGGATCGGGCTCGATGGCGGCCAGCGCAATGGCGTGGGCCTCGGCGTCGCGGATGGCGCTGGCGTCGCGCATGGCGGTGGCGTCGTTGGCGGCTTCGCCGGCAGCCGGCTTGGGCACCGCCACCGCCACCGGCGCGCGCTTGAAGACGTCGGCCAGGGCGCCGTTGATGATGCGCTCCTTGAGCACGTCGGTATCCATCAGCAGGTCGAGCAGGGGACCTTCGAGGATCACGTCGCCGCGCCGTTCGATGAAGCCCATGCGCGAGAGCGCGCCCAGGTTCATGTCCATGCGCGTCTTTTTACCGAGCTTGTCGCCGAAGTCCGACAGCAGCGCGGTGTACGAGATGCCGATCGAGGTGTCTTCGGCGCGCGGCATCGGCTTGTCCTTGTCGAACAGGTCGTTCTGGTCGTCGTCGGCGTTCTGGTGGGTCTCCTGGCGTTCGCGCTTGGGCAGGATGATCTGCGCCCACAGCACCACCAGCAGCGCCACGCCGTCGCGCGTGAGACCGAAGTTATTGTTTTGCCAGATATCCTTGGCGCCGAAAATCTTCGGCTCCACGGCGCGGTGCAGCGCCAGCGTGACGTGGTCGGCGTAGACGTTATCGAGCAGCTTCAGGCCCGATTCGAGCAGGCGCTTGTCGACTTCGGCGCGGAACAGTTCATCGGACAGCACGCGCTTGACCAGTTTGTCGTCGCGGCGCAGGGTCTGGTGCGTCAGCAGGCGCGCAATCAGGATTTGGGAGTCGTCATTTATCATCGGCCGGGCCGCTTTCCAGATCAAGTGAGAGGGTGGCGATCGACATCGCAAAGACGTGCGGGTCGTTCAGCTGCACCATCTCGTCGGTGGGCGTGAAGGTGATCGGCAGGCGCGCCAGCTGCGCGGTGGCGCCCTGCAGGCTGGCCTCGGCGGCGTCGCCCAGCAGCGGCAGCATCGAGGCGCGGTAAGAGGCCACCGCGAAGCTGGCCGGCAGCAGCGAATCCTGGATCGGCACCGTTTTCGGGCCGTGCTCCGAGAAGCTGGGGAAGTTGCCGAGGTTGGCAAAATCGGCCAGGCGCGCCAGCCAGTCATCGAGTTCGGCCTGGATGGCCGGGCCGTCGTTGATCGTCAGCGGGGCATCCTCGCCCTGCGGCAGGCCGCTCGGGCCGGTGCTGGCGCTGCGCTCGGCCAGCAGTTCGGTTTCGGCCACGTCGATCATTTCGGCCGGGGTGACGAACAGCGGCATGACCGGGCGGTCGATCGCGCCCTGCGCCAGGCTCGATAAATCGTCGTGCGCCAGCAGCCAGCGCTTGACGTCCGTGGTCGACAGGCCGGACTGGCCGAGGTGCACGCGCTGGCGCTCGATCTGGTTCAACGCGCGCGAGAACATGCCCTGCATGTTCAGCAGCGCGCTCTGGGCGCGCCCGATGGCTTGCGCGGCCTTGTGGGTGGCCGAGTCGGCCCGCTCGTCGCTGGTGATCGCGCGCAGGATCTCGGAACCCTTCTCGACCCAGTCGCAGGCCATGTGCCACTTCGCTTGCGAGGTGCGCAGGCGGAACTCGGAACCGGAGGCGATCGCATCGCGAAATTCCTCGGTCAGTTCGACCAGGCGTCCCAGCAGGTGCTTGAGCTGTTCGACGGTGACCCCGCCCACGGCCTGGGCGCCGGCCACCTGCGAAAGCAGGAAACCCATCTCGGCGTCGTCGTCGGCCTGGCCCATCGAGAGCAGGGTGTCGAGCGACGAGAGCACGTTGCGCGCCATCGGCGTGACGCGGTACACCGCGGCCTGGGCATCCCAGGCCAGCAGGCTGTGCGAACGCAGGCGGGTGAGCACCGTTTCCAGGCTTTCGGGAATCAGGTAGGCCAGCTTCTGGTTGATGTCGGCGCGCGAAAACGCGGTGGTGCTGGTATCGGCCGCCAGTTCGCGCAGCACCAGCAGGCGGATCAGCACGCCGTCGGCGCCGCCATGGAACAGCGCGGTGAACGCTTGCAGCGTCGGCTGCGCCCGCTTCAAATGAAAGACTTGCTCGATCTCGTCAGCCGAAATGCCGGCGTGAAAATGCGCCTGCAAGGAATCGTGGTCGTCTTGCCCTAAAGTCAGTGGTTCTGCAGCCACGCCTGCCGTTGTTTCCATCATCGTGTTCCGGTACCAGTTTCTTGCTCTCGGCAAAAGGTCTTGCCGTTGGGGGCGTCAGTATATCAGTTAAGCCAAGGCAATCCGACCAAATGGTCCCACCCTGTTTGCAATCTTGTTTCATAATTGCAAGAATTATTGAAACCAAAGTAATATCACATCATTAAGAGGAGAGATGCGTGGATCAAGATGAGTTGCAAAGGATTACTGCCTTGCCCGATTATTTGCCGTCTCCGCAGGTGGAGAAGGAACTCGCCTCCCTGCTGCGCTCGTTCCGGCATGGGGTGCCGGACCCGGCGGAAAAGTTGATGATGATGCAAGCACTGTCGCAATTGGCCGACAGGCAATGGCAAACCTATGAAATCCTGCCGCATGCGGCCAGGAAGCGCCTGAGCGCGTTTGTGATCGGCGTGTGGGACCGGCGCGACCTCAATTCGACGGCCTTGATGCTGGCCATCATCCGCACCCTGGGGCTGGCCGATGCCCTGTCGTACGCCGCCTCGGTCGACCCGGAAAGCCTGGAGACGATCATCGCCGCCGACATCCGGCGCGCGATTGCCGAGTTCGGCGGGTCGGTGGGCAATCCGTATGCGCAGATAAAACAACGGCAACAATAAACCCGGGCCGGCAGCGCCCGGGAGCGGCGCTTATTTCTTGCTGATCTTGTCGACCGTCTGCTCGATGAACTCGCCTTCTTCATCGCTGTAGCGCAATTGCACCGGATACCACTCGTGCGCCGGGGCCAGCCACAGGTCGATGGCCTGGTCCTTGTCGCCCGGTGGCGGCGCCTTGATCAGGTGCACCGCCTCGACTTCGCCCAACCCGGTCGTGATCTTTTCGCGCTTGACCACCTTGAACGACCACGGCTGCGCATCCTTGCGCCCGGCCACGAACAGGCGCCATTCCGAGCCCGGCGTGAATTTCTCCGGCTGGGCGCGCGCCAGCGCCGCCAATTGCCACTGCGCGCTGCTGCGGTCCTGCTCGCCACCGAGCAAGGGATAGGTTTCCTTGCCCGCGCTGAAACTGAGGGTCTTGGCGGCGCGGTCGAAGGTGGCCGTGGTGGCTTCCTTGCGGAAGCGCTTCTCCACGAACTGATCCGGCGCGATACCGTAGTTATCGATCTTGCCTTCGCTGCGGCTGTCGAGGATCTTGCCGAGCATCTGGGCTTTCGTTTCGGTGACGAGGCTGTACTTGCCCTCGCCCGCGCGCCAGGTCACCTGGGCTTCGCCGCTCAGGCTCAAGCCTTTCTGGCGCGCCTTGAGGGTGTAGTGCAGGTCGGCCGAGGGCGGCATGTTGACCGGACGCAGCTGCGCTTCGCGCTCGGCCGCAACCGCGCCGGTGCTGGAGAAGGCACCGGCCAGTACGGCGCCGCCCAACAGGTGTGTCAATAGTGTAGGTCGCATAGTTTAGTTTCCTGAATCGGTGATGAGAATCTTGCGGATGGTCTGGGTGGTGACCGAGCCGTTCGACTCGGTATTGCGGATCTGTACCGGGTACCAGTTGTGTGCCGGCGCCAGCCAGATGTCCAGTCGCGAGTTATAGGCCCCCGGGCGCGGCGGACGCGCGACGTGCCAGGTCGCCATCCGCCCCATCCGGGTATCGATGTCTTCCTTCCCGACCAGCACGAAGCCGAACGGGTTGGCATCCTTTTCCTCGCCCACGAACAGTTCGACGCCGCTGGCCAGCTGGGCGCTGTCGGCCCGTCCGATGGCGGCCAGCTGCATCAGGAAGCTGGCCTTGTCCTGGGCCCCGGCCACCATCGGATAGCTGCGCTCGGAGGCGGAAAAGCTAATCTTGCCGTCCGGCCCGCCGAAATGGGTGGCCGTCTGGGTCTTGCCGCGCCGCTTTTCGGTGGCGGTGCGCGGCACGATGCCGTCCGCGCCGACCGTGCCTTCGCTGGTGAGCAGCACCAGGTTCACGCGCGCGACCAGCACGCTCACGCTCGCTTCCATCGACAGCTTGTAGGCGCCCCCCGCTTGCTTCCACGATATGGTCGACAGGCCAGACCAGGTGCCGCCGTCGCGGTCGGTGCGCGCCACGTCGAAGTTCAGCTCGGCCGATGGCGGCAGGCTGGCCTTGAGCGCCGGCTTGACCGGTTCCACCGGTGCCGCTTGCGCCACCGGCGGCGGCTCGGGCGCCAATTCCACGGCGGGCGCCACCTCGGCAGCGCTCGCTTGAACGGGCGCCGGCGCCGCATCGGCCGCGTCGCCCGCGCCGCCGGCGGGGCTGGCCTCGGCCTCGGCCTTGGCCTCGCTGTTCGCCTGAACGACGGGCGCGGCCGGTGCCGGCGTGCTCCGGGCCGGCGGGCGCGGCCGCGCGGCAGCCGGCTTCGGTTTCGGTGGCGGCAAGGGCGCTGTCACCGGCGCCGGCGCGTGCAGCTGGGCGACGATGGTGACCGGTTGCAGGTCCGGCGCAGTGGCCGGCGCCAGCGCGATGCGCGCGCCGACAAAGCTGATCGCCAGATAATGCAGCAGCACTGTCGCCGTGCCGATCGCCAGCGCGCGGCGTCGTCGGGAGAGAAAGGAGGCGATCGTCATGGCCACAGTTTAACGTGTCTGGCGCTTTTCCCGCTGACACCAAGCAGTGCGCGCTTTGCTGCTCGCACAACATACTTTGATAGGATGATAATTATCTGCTACGCTGAAGCTTCTACTTTACGGAGACTTCCATGCTGAAACCACCCATGCCCAACATCCCCGGTGTCGGCGCCGTGACCGACACGCTGGACTTCGTCAAGAATTTGTGGGGTAGCATGGCCGTGCCGGGGATGTCCTTCCCCAATATGGCCATGCCGCCTGTCTCGCTCGACGAGCTGGACAAGAAAATCGCCGACCTGAAAGCCGTCGAAGCCTGGCTTAACATCAATGTGTCCATGCTGCGCGGCACCATCCAAACCATGGAAGTGCAGCGCGGCACGATCGCCACCCTGAAATCGATGGGCGCGACCTTGGCGGCTGCCGTCAAGCAACCTGGTGCGGATGAGAAATCGGTGCTGGCGGCGGCGCCGTTCGCATCGGCGTTTTTCACCCAGCCGGCCCCGGCCAAGGCGCCAGCGCCCGAGCCAGCCAAAGAGCAGAAAGACGCGCCACCGGCGAACGCGATGAGCAATCCCGTAGCGTGGTGGAACATGCTGCAGGAACAATTTAATCAGGCGGTGACGACCGCAATGATGCCCGAGGCGGGCACGGACAAGGCGGGAGATGCTGCCGGCAAGGCGGCGCCGTCCGCGGCGCAGCCGTCGGCAGCGGACGCGGCCAACGCGAGCCAGGGCGAGCCGGAGAGTGAGGCCAAGGCCGCATCCCGGCGCGCCAAGCCGAAAACCGGCGCCTGACAAGGCACGCCGCCCGGAGGGGCGGCAGCGGCTGCCCTGTTACAGGAGTTGCCTACGCCAGTCGCTGAATCCGGATCGCGTCGATCAGGCCGTCTTCCTGGCGTTTGATGGTCGAGATGGTAATCAAACCATCTTCGGCCATCTGTTTGACTTGCTCATGCACAGCCTGGAACGAGGGCACGGTATCGCCCTTGGCGGCCACTGGCCGTATCCATGCACTGCTGCCTACACGCATTTTTTCATAGACTTCATTTGCGATGTCGCGCATGTACGTCCCTTTCTTGTTGTATGCGGAAACTTCCGCGCAGTGATCAGTTTATCACCAGCAAGCGTCGGGACAAGCGCAAACGTGCAAACGGCTCAGCCTGGGTCAACCCCATCGGCCTCGGCGCCCGCTCCCGGCGCCAGTACGGCAAGCTGTTCCATGAGCTGGGCGAAGCGCTGTTGCCCGGGCAGGATTTTGTCCACGTGCAGCAACACCTCGGTCGCTTCAGACGCCAGCGCGGCGTCATACCCGAGCTGTTGCATGTGCGAAATCAGGATCTGCGCCGAGTTGAACAGGATGCGCAGGTTGTTGGGCAAGCTCATGCGCGCGCTGCGCATCCAGGCCACGGCCTCGGGCAGCTTGCCGGTTTTCCATAGCGACACCCCCTGATTCATCAGGTCGCTCGCTTCCTTCCTCGACGAGCGGATCAGCGCCAGCCCCTCGTCGCCCATATGGACGTGGTCGAAGATTTTTTGCACGTCGTCGAGCAACTGCAGGTTGTCGTGGTTGTTTTTGATCACATAGCACAGCAGCTCGACAGGCGACTCGCGCTGCCCGACGAAAAACAGCAAGGTCGCCAGTTCCAGGCAGGTGGGCGTATCGGGACGCTCGGGACTGCCGATGAGCATCTCGTCGAGCTCGTCGCCGGCCTTGCGCGCGCGCTGGAAGTCGCCGCTCTCGTGGTAGACCATGCCCTCTGTAATCTTGCTGCGTAGTTGGATTTGTTCGCCTGGAAACTCGCGCTGGGCCAGCACCAGCAATTGCATCGCTTCCTTGGTGTCATGCTTGAGCCCGCAGACCCGCGCCAGGCCGAGATAAGCGTCGACCGTTTTCATCACCGAATATTCACCGATTGAAATGCACTTGCGGAATGCTTTTTCAGCCATCCCCACATTGCCGAGCTTGAGCGACACCTGCCCCAGCGAGCGCTGCCGCATCACCGAATTGGGCGACAGCTTGGCCGCGCGCTCGAGCACGGCGCAAGCTTCCTCGTGCTGTCCCATGCCCTGGTAAGTGAGCGCCAACTGATCGTAAGCGTCGATGTAGTAGCGGTTCTCGGCGATCACGCCCTGGAACATCTGGCGCGCCTGCTCGTATTCGCCGTTGGCCATGCGGATCTTGGCCAGGCCCGCCTTGGCCCATTGATAATCGCGCTCCTGCAGCACGCGCTCGTAGGTCTCGCGCGCCTTTTCCGGCTCGCCGCTCTTGAGCATCAGGCGCGCCTTCATGCGCAGCAATTCCATTTCGTGCACCTTGCTGGCCAATATCTGGCTGTCGCACATCTTGGCCGCGCGCAGGTAATCCTTCTCGGCAAAGGCCTGGTCGATCTGCTTGAACACTTGTTTCTTTTGCCACACGCGGTTCAGACGGGTCAGCAGCACGCCCTCGGTGATCGGCTTGATCAGGTAAGCGTCGGGCTGATGCTCGGCCGCGCCCATGACCGATTCGATGCCTTTCTCGGCCGACACCATCAACCAGACGCTGCTCGGCAGCAGCAAATTGCGTACGCGCGCCTCTTCCAGCACTTGCTGGCCGTTCTTGCCCTCGCCCAGGTTGTAATCGCACAACACCACGTCGTAGCGGATGCGCGCCAGCATGGCGATGGCTTCGCCGCCGCTGGACGCCTGGTCGATATTCTTGGCGCCCAGGTTGCGCAAGCTTTCGCGCAGCAACTGGCGGATGCCGATAAAATCGTCCACCACCAGGTAATTCTTGCCGGCCCAGTCGACCAGGTCGATGCTGGTGGCCAGGTTGGCGGTCGGCTTGGGATCGACGATCATGGCAGGCTCAGCACGAAGCAGGCGCCGCCGTAAGCGCCGCCGTTTTCCAGGCGCACGCGGCCCGCGCGCTGGCGATGCTTGTGCATCTTGGCCACTTCACTGGAGAAATACAGACCCAGGCCGGTGCTGTTGGTCAGAAAGTTTACGCCCGCGCTGGCGCCGTGCATGGCCGATACGCCGGCCTCCAGCATGGCGGCCGAGTAGCCGGCGCCGTTGTCTTCGATCCGGATCTCGAGGTCGCCGTCGACCACGCCGATGGCCAGGCGGATCGTGTCTTTGGTGTAATGGATGGCATTGTTGATCGCATGCCCGAGCACCCCGACGATCAAGTCTTCGTCCACATGCCAGACCAGGTCCGGATCGGCGCTCGTTTCCAGCTTGATATGGCGCGAGTCGAGCAGGATGCGGCTGGCGCCCACCACCTGCGCCACCAGGTCGCCCATCGCCAGCGGCTGCATGTCGAACGGATAGGCGGGTTTGCCGACCTGCTTGTACAGGGCCAGCAGCTGGATCAGGTTGTCGTTCAGGCGCTTGGTCTGGTACAGCATGTGCGCCATCTGCGGATAGGCCGTTTCGGTGCCGGGCGCGGCGTTGGCGAGCAAGGTTTCCAGCGTGCCGCTCAGCACGCTGACGGAGTTTTTCATATCGTGCGCAGTGGAGGCAAGAAACAGAAACAGCTCGTTCGACTCGGGCGCATCGTCCATCGTGATCGGCTCCAGCCACGCTGGGCGCGGCGATCGTTGCAAAAGAGTTGCTGCATACCAATTATAACCGGGTGACACGATGCCCGGTTCGCTATCCTACCTCGCCACGGCGCCGTTCGCGCAGCAGGAAACGGGCCGGATCGAGCGCGGCGACCAGGTCGGCCTCCAGCGGCAAGGGCTCGCCGTTAAGCTGCGCGGCCAGCAGTTCGGCCGCCAGCGGCGCCCAGGTCAGGCCGCGCGATGCGTAGCCCAGCAAGCCGTACAAGCCCGCATGGCGCGGCACGTCGCGCAGGCGCTCGATGCGGCCCGCCGCGTCGGGGTCGGGCAAGGCGCCCACCAGCGGCATGCGGTCCGGCGCCACGCAGCGAAAGCCGACCCTCCCCTGCAGCGGCGCGTCGCGTCCAAGCGCGCTCTGGCCCAGCATGGTGCGGATCTTTGCCAGGTTCTCGTCCTGGCTGCCCTGGCGCAGGGCCGGGTCGGCATCGTCGTCGTAGCTCGCGCCCAGGCTATGCATGCCGCCCACGGCCGGCGTCAGATAGGCTTCGCGGCACAATACGAAGGGCAGCGCCGGCGCGGCGCCCTGGGCCAGATGGGTCACCTGGCCACGCACGGGGGACAAAGGCAGGCCGGCGGCGAACGGCACGTCGGCCGCGCCGGTGCCGTTGGCCAGCACCACCACCGGCGCTTGCGCGAGCACCTCGCCGGTGGCGTTGATGGCGCACCAGTCGGCGCCGCGTTTTTCCAGCGTCACGGTGCCGGCGCCGAAGTGCCGCACCAGCGCCTCGCCGCAGGCGGTGAGCATGGCGCCGCAGGCGCTGGCGGGCCGTATCCAGCCGCCCTGGCGGAACAGCCAGGCGCCATCGGGCGCGGGTGCGCCAAGCAGCTCGCCGGCGGCCGGCGCTTCGAGCCATTCGGCGAAATCGGCGGGGTAGGCGTGGTTTGCCGCGATGGCGCGCTGCACGTCCGCATGCGCGGCGTCGCGCGCCAGTTGCAGCACGCCGCAACGCGCGCTGTCGATGCCGTTCTCGCCAATGCGGTCCCAGTAGGCTTGCGCATACAGGAAGGCGGCGCGCGACAGGCGCGTCATGAGGTTGTCGTCTTTCGAGAGCAGCGGCATGGTGATGCCGGCCAGGTTGCCGGAGGCTTCGCGCGCCGGTTGCGCGTGGCGTTCGATCAGCGTCACCTGCCAGCCGCGCGCGCACAGGCGCTCGCAGGCGGCGGCGCCGGCCAGGCCGGCACCGATCACGATGGCGCGGCGCGCGCGCGGCGCTGGCGGCCCGGCTTGGGGGCGGCGGCTGGCATAGACCGCGCGCTGCACGCCGGGTTCCCAGGCAAAGCCGGCGCGCGCCAGGGTCGCCATCTGCGTGTGCGTGAGGCCGTCGGCGTCGAGCAGCGCGCCAGGTTCGGCCAGTTTGCCCAGCGCGTGGGCAAAGCGGGTGCCGGCGTCACCGATGTCGTGCAGCCAGATGGCGTCCAGGCGTGCGCTCAGTTGTTCGAGCGCGCTGTCGAGCGGCGCCGTGAGCAGGTCGAGCGTGACCGCGTCTTCCACTTGCGGAATGCGCCGGTAGCCGGGCAACGCCTCGCTGGCCAGCGCAATGTAATGCAGGCGCGCGGGCCGCTGCGGATCGTTGCGCCAGGCGTGCAGCGTCTTTTGAAAGGCCGCGCCGTCGCCATAGGCGGCATCGAAAATGACGAAGCGGGCGCGCTCGCTCCAAATGGTTTGCCAGTTCATGCGGTCCGCTGCGCGTGGCGAAAGCAGGTGGCCGAATGGTCGTCGATCATGCCGATGCCCTGCATGTACGCGTACACGATGGTCGAGCCGACAAACTTGAAGCCGCGTTTGAGCAAGTCCTTCGACAGGCGGTCCGACAGCTCGGTCTTGGCCGGCGAGCGCTCGTCGCCGCTGTAGTGGTTGACGATCGGTTTGCCGTCGACAAAATGCCACAGGTATTGATCGAGCGTGCCGCCCCCGGCGCGCAGGCGCAGGTAGGCCTGGGCGTTGGTGATGGCGGCGGCCACCTTGAGCTTGTTGCGCACGATGCCGGGATTGGCCAGCAGCTCGGCCACCTTGGCGGCATCGTAGCGGGCGATTTTTTCGGCGTCCCAGTTGTCGAAAGCGAGGCGGTAGGTATCGCGCTTGTTCAAGATCGTCTCCCAGCTCAGGCCCGCCTGCGCGCCTTCGAGATTGAGCATTTCAAACAGCGTGTTCTCGTCGTGGCAAGGCACGCCCCACTCATGGTCGTGGTAATCGAGATAGCGTTGATTGGCGGGGTTGGCCCAGGAGCAGCGTTCAATAGTCATGATGTCAGTATAGTTCAAGGCGCGCGTTTCGGCACCTTCGCCAGCACCGTCGCCAGCACGTCGATACCGTGCACGATTTGGGCTGTCGTCAGCGACGAAAACCCGAGCAGCAAGCCGGGGGCGAATGCGCACGCGGGCGTGGCCATGCGGTTGACATAATAGTCCAGGGCGCGCGTTTCGATGCCCTGTTCCAGCGCGCGCGCCACAACCGTGGCTTCATCGTGGCCGCGCCGGAAATGCACGGCCAGATCGAGGCCGGCGTCGGACGGGCCGACTGTCACCTGCTCGCCCATGCGCGCCTCGATCGCGGCCAGCAGCGCCGCGCGCCGTTCGGCATAGGCGTCGCGGGTGCGCCGGATGTGACGGCCGAAATGACCGTCCGCCATGAAGTCGGCCAGCACCATCTGCGGCACGATGGCGGTGTGGCGGTCCATCACCGCCTTGGCGCGCACCACCGGTTCGACCAGCGCCGGCGGAGCCACGATGTACCCGAGGCGCAGGCCGGGGAACAGTACCTTCGACAAGGTGCCGACGTACAGCACGCAGCCGGCGCGGTCCAGGCTTTGCAGGGACGCCAGCGGCGGACCGGTGTAGCGGTACTCGCTGTCGTAGTCGTCCTCGATGATCCAGGCGCGTTTGGCGGTGGCCCAGCGCAGCAGCTCCAGGCGGCGCTGCAAACTCATGGTCACGCCGAGCGGCAGCTGGTGCGAGGGCGTGGCCAGCACCATTTTCGCGTCCGGATAGTGCGCCATGCCGTAGGCGACATCCATGCCGTCGGCGCTCACGGGCACCGTGCACACGTTCGCGCCGGCGGCGAACAGCGGCGCGCTGGCGCCCTGGTAGCCGGGCGACTCCACCCAAACCCGGTCGCCGGGGTCGAGCAGCAGTTGCGACAGCAAGAACAGGCCCTGTTGCGAGCCGGAGGTGACGATCACCTGTTCCGGCGTGCAGGTCACGCCGCGCGAAGCGCGCAGGTAGACGCACAGCAGCTCGCGCAGCGGCGCGTAGCCGGCCGGGTCGCTGTAGCCCATGTGGTGGTCGGGATGGCGCCAGCGCCGCCCCTTCAACCGGCTCCACACATCGAACGGAAACAGGTCGAGGGACGGCATGCTGACCCGGAATGGACGCAGTTTCCCCTGGTGGAAGCCGACGCTTTCCATCGCCGTGGCGTAGGCATCGCCGCGCGCGGAAAGGGGGCGCATCGGGGCGTGCGTGGCATCCGGTCCGGGCGCGGCCTGCGCCAGATGGTCGCTGATGAAGGTGCCCTTGCCGACGGCGCCATGGAGGTAGCCTTCGGCGCTGAGCTGGTCGTAGGCGTTGAGCACCGTCTGGCGCGACACCGCGAGCAGGCGCGCCAGTTCGCGCGTGGGCGGCAGCTGCATGCCGGCGCTGAGCGTGCCGCGCAGGATGGCTTCCTTGATCTGCGCGTAAAGCTGGCGGAACAAAGGGTCGGGTGTGCCGCGCGCGAGGGGCAAGGCGGCGAGGATGTCGGTAACGAGCATGGCGGTCCGGTGATTGGTCTTCACATAATCGCGTGAATTGGATATTTGAGCAAGCCAAACCGGCGCATAAGATAAGCGGATGGGCACGTCGTGTCCAATCACCATCCGGAGCGAAGCAAGATGCAGCAATTCGAAGCACAACTGGTCTGGCAGCGCGGCGCGCAGCCTTTCCTGGACAACCGCTACAGCCGCGCGCACGCCTGGTCGTTCGACGGCGGCCTGCGCGTGCCCGCCTCGTCCTCGCCGCTGTCCGTAGCGCTGCCGATGTCCGACCCGGCCGCCGTCGATCCGGAAGAAGCGCTGGTCGCGTCGGTATCGAGCTGCCACATGCTGTTCTTCCTCTCGCTGGCGGCACGCGCCGGCCACGTGGTGGACGACTACCGCGACCATGCCCTCGGCACCATGGACAACAACGCGCACGGCAAGATGGCGATGACCAGAATCGTGCTGCGTCCTGCGATCACCTTCGCCGACGGCACGCGTCCCGACGCCGCCCAACTCGACGCCCTGCACCACGCCGCCCACGCGCAGTGCTACATCGCCAACTCGATCAAGGCTGACGTGGTCATCGAAGGAAGTGCTTAATGTACGGACCTTCCGCCTTCGACGAAATGCGTCCAGCGCTGCTGCACGGCCTGATCGACGCGCATCCACTGGGCACCATCATCACGCACGGCGACGGCGGTTTGGATGCCAATCACATCCCATTCGAGATCGATGCCGGCGATGAGAACGCGCCATTCGGCATCCTGCGCGCCCACGTCGCGCGTGCCAATCCGCTCTGGCGCCACGTTGGCGAGACGCTGGTGGTGTTCCAGGGGCCATCGGCCTACATCACGCCGGCGCTGTACGAAGACAAGAAAATCAGCGGCAAAGTGGTCCCGACCTACAACTACGCCGTGGTGCACGCGCACGGCACATTGCGCGCCATCGAAGACCCGGCGTGGATACTCGCGCTGCTCGGCCGCCTGACCACGCGCCACGAAGCGGCGCAGGCGGCGCCATGGTCGGTCGATGACGCACCGTCCGACTTCATCGACCGGCTGGTGACGATGATCGTCGGGATCGAAATTCCGGTCGAGCGCATGCACGGCAAATGGAAGGTAAGCCAGAACCGCTCGCGGAACGACCAGCGCACGATCGAGTCGGCCATGGATGCGCCGATGGCACAAGCGATGCAGCGACGCTCGGCCTAGCGCGGCGTCACCTTATCGGACACAAGTACCAGGCGCCGTGTCTTGGCGCCTGCGGCAACCTGCACCTCGTCGATGTTGGTCACCAGACGGGCCTCGCCGTCGTTCAGCGCCTGCTCCAGATGATGAATCAGGCGCGAGAACACGCCGTCGTGCCGCGCCTCGGGCGTGCTGTAGATGCCGGCCCAGGCATTGCGCCCCGAGCGCTTGACCAGGTACAGGCCCTGGTCGGCCAGCTCCACCACTTCGGACCATGACAACAGGCGCGGTTCTTCCGGCACGAACGGAAAGCACGCAAACCCGATCGAGCAGGTCTTGCGCAGCGCCGTCCCATCGGGCAGCACGAAGTCGCGGTTGGCGACCGCCTCGCGGATGCGCTCCGCCACCACTTTCGCGTCGTCACGATGGGTGGCGCGCGCCAGCACCAGGAATTCCTCGCCGCCCCAGCGAATCAGATAGTCGGACTCGCGGAACACTTCGCGCAGGCGCTCCTGCATCTGCACCAGCACCGCGTCGCCGGCGGCGTGACCATGCTGGTCATTGACTTCCTTGAAGTGATCCAGGTCGACCATGAAGAACACCAGGTCCTTGCCCGGCGCATTCTCGCGTTCCGGCGCGCCATTGCGCAATGGGTCGTCGTAGCCGCGCAGGCTCATGACCACGTCGGCGTCGACATGCTGCAGGAAGAAGCGGCGGTTGCGCAGGCCGGTCAGCTGGTCGGTCAGGCTGACCTCTTCCAGCGCCTTGTAGGCCTGTTCCAGTTCGACGTTCTTGTCCAGCAGCTGCGCCTGGGTCGCGCTCAGGGCCTTGAGCGTGGCCGCCACCTGCAGATAGGCGCCGGCGTTATCGAGGGCGATGGCGCCGTACGCGCACAAGGTGCGGAAAATCAGCCGCTCCCGTTCGCGGTAGGCGCTGGCCTGCAGCGACTGCACCGTCATCACGCCCAGCACCCGCTCGCCGATCAGCAGCGGCGCAAACAGCAGGCTCAGTGTCGGCAAGGTGCCCGGGATCAGGTTCGGCATGTCGTCGCCGGCATTGAGGTCGAGCAGGATCTCGCGCCGCTCGCGCACGCAGCGCGCCGAATTGGCATGTTCGTCGGTGAGCGAATAGCGCGTGGACGGCAGCGGCTTGCCCGCTTCCACGCCGAAGGCGCAGCGCAGCGAGCTGCCGTCCGCATCGATCAGGAAGATGGAAAAGTGGGTGGCGTCGAGCAGGCCGTGCACGTGGCGGTCGAGCGCGCGGAACACGGCGGCGGCGTCCAGATGGGTGGTGATCTCCTGCCCGATGGCCGACAGGTGTTCGAGCGTGGCGCTGGTCTGCTGCAGCACCTCGGCGCGCTTGGCTTCGGCCGCGGCGAGCTGGCGGTGATGCTCGCCTTCGGTCTTGGCGCGCTCGGTCTGGTACTGCACCTGCATCGCGACGGCGCGGTTGGTCGCCTCCTGGCTGTGCGTCTTGTCGCGCGCGGCGCCGGCGCGCAGCGCGATTTCATACGCTTGCGGATAGTCGCCGACGCTGGCGTACTCGCGCGCCACCGCGTCATACAGGTCGCCCGGCACCGTGTAGCCGTCGATGGTGGCCGCCACCGCCATGGCCTGCTTCAGGTAGTGCAGCGCGGGACTGGGCGCTTCCAGCGGCGCGGGATCGGCCAGGCGGTGGCGCGCGTGGATCTCGGCCAGCACCTTGAGCGCGGCGATCTGGTTGTAGGCGTCGCCGTGTTCGCGCGCCAGCGCCAGCGCCGCCGCAGCCTTGTCGAGCGCCTCGAGCGGGCGGTTCATGTGCGACAGCGCGTGCGCCTGGCCGCGCCGCGCGCCGCTCTGGAAGTCGGCCTGGCGCAGCGCCTCGCCGCGCGCTTCCAGGCGCGCGAAGCTTGCCAGCGCCGCCGCATAGTCGCCGCCGTCGAGCGCCAGGTCGCCCTCGTATTCGAGCGCGATGGCGTAGGCGCGCGATCCGGACATGGGTGCGAGCGTCGCCAGCGCCTCGTGCAGCAGTTCCAGCGCCGCTTCGCGCTGGCCCAGCTGGCGCAGCGTTTCGGCGGTCTGCATCAGCGCCAGGCCAATGCTCATCGGCCAGCCGGTCGGACGCGCCAGATCCAGCCCGCGCTGCATCCATTCGAGGGCCGCGTGGTGCGCATTGAGGCTGGTGAAGGCGTTGCCGATATTGGTGGCGACGTTGATCGCGCGCCGCACCTGGCCGGTGGCCAGCGCCGCCTCGAAGGTGTTCATCAACAGGCCGATGGCGCGCCCGAAGTCGCTGGACTGGAAAGCGGCGGTGCCGAGATAATCGTTGATCCATCCGGCGGCAGCCGGGTGCAGGCCTGTTTCGGCCGGGTCGAAGCGCTTGCCCCAGCGCTCATTGGCCGAATGCAGATTGCGGAACACCGCGAACAGGGCGGCGGCGGCGTCGATCACGTCGGCGCGCAGGCGGTCGCCGGCACGCCAGACGTCATGCGCGGCGCCCACCAGCTCAGCGTCGCTGGCGGCGGCATTGCCGCGATCGACCTCGATCCAGGCGCGCAGCCAGCGCGCGTCGGCGCTGCCGATGGAGTCATCCTGGCGGTGGAATTCGGCCCAGGCGTCGTCCGCCAGCGCGCGCGCGGCGTCCAGATGGCCGGCCAGCCAGGCCGCTTCGCCATCGATCAGCTGGCAGCGCGCCTGTTCCAGCCGGCGTTCGGATTCGGGCAGCAGCATCAACAGCGGCGCGGCGTCGATCGACAGCGCACGGGCGCGCGCCGGATCGCGCTGGCGCAGGTGCCAGGCCAGCGCCAGCATCGGCTTCAGGCGCGCGACGCCGTACTGGGAAGAAAGCTCCTCTTCCAGCTGCGTCAGATCCTGCTCCACTGCAAACATTTCTAGCAATCGAAACCCCCGAATTTGCCGCCACACCGTCGATGGGACATGCCCGGGGGCCTCGAAAACCGTAGCGAGCGGCGCAAGTTTCGTCCGAGACGCGCAGCCGTACGAAGGTACGGTGAGCATCGCAGGGCGAAAATTGCGCCGCGCAGTAGGTTTTTCGAGGTCCCCGCCCGTTATTATTTCACAAACAGGCTACCAGAAGTCGGAAATGTTTCATATCAGCAACGAGACGGCTGCCGAAAAACTCAGGAAAGACAACGCGGTCGACACCAGGATGATGCGCGCCACCCTGCCCGTGTCGGCGCCGAAGCGCTCGGTCAGCAGCGCCACGTTGCTGGCACTGGGCAGGCAGGCGACCAGCACCAGCACCGTCAGGGCGGACGGATCGATGGGAATGCCCAGGCCGATGGCGGCATGGCCGATGGCGAGCAGCAGCAGCGGGTGGATCAGCAGCTTGATCAGGGCAATCGGAACAAAATCGGCCAGCGCGGTGGGGCCGCTGGCGTTCATCTGCGAGCGCGCCAGCACCGCACCGATGGTGAACAGGGCCACGGGCGAGGCGGCGTCGGCCAGCAGGCTGATGGTGTCCATCAGCGGCGCGGGCAACACCAGTCCCACGCCGGATGCCAGCGCGCCGAGCAGGATCGACCACGGCATGGGGTTGCGCAGCATGCCGGCCAGGGCGTTGCGCAGGGCCGCCGCGCTACTCTGCCCGCCTGCCGGCCCGAGGCGCGACAGGGCGATGCACAGCGACGTCGTGATCACCAGGTCGACCACCAGCGCCACGATCACCGGTCCCGACGAGCGCGGCCCGAGCAGGGCCAGCAGCAGCGGCACACCCATGAAGCCGGTGTTGGGAAAGGCCGCCACCAGCGCCCCGAAGGCGCCATCGTTCCAGCCGGCGCGGCGCAAGGTGACCAGCATGGCCAGGCCCACTGTCGCCAGCGCGCACAGCAGGTAGACGCCGAACAGCCCGGCGTCGAGCAGCTGGGTCAGCGGCGTGGTCGAGCCGAAGCGGTACAGCAGGCACGGCAAGGCAAAGTACAGGACAAAGCTGTTCAGGCCGGGAATGGCCAGTTGCGGCAGCAAATGGCGCCGCACGGCGAGGTAGCCGCACAGGACCAATGCGAAAAACGGAAAGGTAATGGCGAGGATGGCGAGCATGAACGGTCATTGTAGCGTGACCGCTCAGCTCGCGCTCACGGCCCGCCCCCCGCCGGCATCGACAGCCTGGCGCGCAGGATTTGCCTGCCTTGCCTGCTGCCTGCTGCCTACTGCCCGGACTTCTCCGTGGCCGTGCCCGAGCTGCCCTTGGCGTTGTTCATATTGCCGTGCAGTTCCTGCGCCGCATTCAGATGCTGGTCCACGGTCGGCGTCATGCGCGTCACCAGCGCCTTGATATCGGCATCCTTGGCGCGGCCCTGTGCCCTTGTCAGCATGCTGTGGGTTTTCTTGTGCTCGGCCACGCCCGCCTGCGCCATGTAGGCGCGGTCGAAAGCATCGCCAGAGAGCGCGGCCAGCTTGTCGGCCCTGGCCTTGTGCGCGCGGTCCAGCGTGGATGGCAAGGTGATGCCCTTGGTCTGCGCCAGTTGCTGCACCTCGCTCAGCGCCTTGGTATGGTCGTCGATCATTTGCTGCGCATACTTCTTGATCTTATCGTCCTCGCTCTTGCTCTGCGCAGTGCGGGCCGCCTCGATTTCGGACATATTCGCCATGGCCAGGTCGGTGACAATCTTGCGGTCCGTGCTGCTCACGGTTGCGGCCCCACCGGTGCCGCTGGCGGTGCTGCCCTGTGCCATGCCGCTTTGTCCGGTGCCGCCCTGACTGCCGGACTGCTGCGTTGCGCTGGTCTGCGCCTGCACCGCCATCGCGGCGCACAGCACTGCTGCGAGGCCAGCGCCGAGCATTCGTTTTACTGGTTTCCTGTTGAGCATGTCGATCTCCTGATGAGGTTGGGATTGATTCTCGCGCACGAGCACATTGTCACTTTTTGACAGCGCACCGGTCCCGCAAGTTCACCCCAGCGTCGTGCGAATATCGACGATGACGAATGGCATCTCCAAATGAAAACACCGCCGGCAAGCGGCGGTGCGGGACTGCGGCGATACAAGATCAGTGCTGGAGCGAGATCGAGCAGGCCGCATCGAACGTCAGCGCCCTGCCGGCACTGACCTAGCGGGCCAATCACTCAGGGACGCGCCAGCACTCATTTCAGGTCCGCGCACTTGAGCGCATCCTTCTCGAGCGCAGCTCCGCCGGCCACCTCGATATTGGCAAAGGCCGCGCTGAAAGCGGCGTCGCTGGCCACCGCGAACGGCGTTTCCACTTTGGCCAGGTCGGCGCCCTTGGCCGTGAAGCAGGCCAGCGGAATCCTGACGGTCTGCTTGGCCTTGCCCACCAGCCCCTTGAACACCGTCGTCAGGTCGAGCGCGGCGCCGTCCATCGACACCAGCACCTTGCCGGCCGGCGCGGTGCCGACGATGGTATCGAACTGCAGCGCGCCATCCTTGCTGGCGAAGGCCGGCAGCGCCATCGCCCTGGCACCGCGCGCTTCGAGACGCGCAGGGCCGCTCCAGGTCACGTTCTTGGCGTCCTGCTGGGTGTTCACCTGCGAGGTCTCGATCTTCACGCCGGGCTGGGTGAACGCATTGTTCAAATCGGCGCCGAGCGCGCTGCGCTTGTCGCCCACCACCACGTACAGCGGCCAGGTGGCGCGGTCGGACTGGTTAAATACCGGATACAGATTGGTCACGCCGCAGCCGCCGTCGGCGTACGTGGCGTCGAGCTGGCCGACCTTTTGTTTACTGACGTAGGTCAGGCCGTAACCGGTCTTGAACAGCGGCGCGTAATCGGCGTCGCCCACGTTCACGGCCGCCTGGCAGATCGACTTGGGCCACGAGAACGACAGCTTGCCCTTGAAGCCATGCGCGCCCTTGAACAGCACATCGGCCACGCCCTTGCCTTCCGAGCCAGGCAGCCAGGCGGCGACAAAACTGTCGGACAAATTCATCAGGTCATTGGTGTACAGCGCGCGGCCCGACACCAGCACCGTCACCACCGGCTTGCCCTTGCCGGCGACGGCTTTGAGCACGGCCAGGTCTTCCGGATGGCGTCCGCTGTGGCGCAGTGTGCCGGACGGGCCGATGTCGCCGCCGAACTCCGCGTACGGCGTTTCGCCGATCACCGCCACCACGGTATCGAACGCTGCCACGTCGACGCCGTCGCCGGTGGCGCTGTAGGTCACGTTGGCGGCGCCGGCGGCGTCCTTGATGCCCGCCAGGATGGTTTCGCCGTTCGGGAAGTCGCTGTTCCTGTTATCGGTGCCCTGCCACGTCAGCGACCAGCCGCCGGTCTGCAGCGACAGGTCGTCGGCGCTTTTACCGACCACCAGGATCTTCTTGCCGCGGGTGAGGGGCAGCGTGCCGCGATCGTTCTTGAGCAGCACCAGCGATTCGCGCACCATCTGGCGCGCCAGCGCGCGTGCCTGCAGCGCATCGGCCTTGCCGGCGTACTTACCGGCCGACGGCTTTTGTCCGAACAGGCCCGCGCGCAGCTTCACGCGCAGGATGCGGGTGACGGCATCGTCGATGCGCGCCATCGGAATCTCGCCCGCTTCCACCTGCTTGATGGTGTTGCCGATGAAGGCTTTCCAGTCGTTCGGCACCATCACCAGGTCGATGCCGGCGTTGATCGCCTGGGCGCAGCTGTCGTTGCGGCAGCCCTTGACCTGGCCGATGCCGTCCCAGTCGCTCACCACCAGGCCGTCGAAGCCCATTTTGGTCTTGAGGATGTCGGTCAGCAGCTCGCGGCTGCCGTGGACCTTGCCGTAGTCCTTGCCGGAAGAGACATCGTCCCAGCTGTTAAACGACGCCATCACCGTCTGCGCGCCGGCTTCCAGGGCGCTGTAGTAGCCCGCGCCGTGGATGTTCATCATCTGTGCGGGAGTGGCCTTGGTGATGCCCTGGTCCTTGCCCTGGTCGGTGCCGCCGTCGCCCATGAAGTGCTTGGCGGTGGCGACCACGTTGGCGTCGTCGCGGAACTTTCCCTGCATGCCGCGCACGTATTCGGCGGCGTAGCTGTGCACCAGCGCCGGATCTTCCGAAAAGCTCTCGTAGGTGCGCCCCCAGCGGTCGTCGCGCGTGACCGCCAGGGTAGGCGCGAATACCCAGTTGATGCCGGTCGCGCGCACCGCCTTGCCGACCGCCTCGCCCATCTGCAGCGCGAGCTTCTTGTTGTGGGCCGCGCCCAGGCCGATATTGTGCGGGAACAGGGTGGCGCCGTACACATTGCTGTTGCCGTGCATGGCGTCGATGCCCCAGATGACAGGCACTTTCACTGTCATGTCGGTGCTCATCGACGCGTCGTAAAATTTGTCGGCCAGCGCAACCCAGTCGGCCGGGGTGGCGTACTTGTTCCCGTTCGGCCAGCTGCCGCCGCCATTCAAGACCGAGCCGATGTAAAACTCGCGCACCTGGTCGGGCGTGATGGCCTTGATTTCGGGCTGGGTCATCTGGCCGATCTTCTGCGCCAAGGTCATGCCGGCCACGATGCCGGCCACCTTGGCTTCGAGCGCGGCGTCGGGAGCGATGGCGCTGCGCACGCGCGGCCACTCGGCCAGGGTTTGGGGAGCGGCGCCGGCATGGCTGGCGTGCAGCAGCGCGACGGCTGCGATAAGACAGGAATTCTTGATCATGGTATCAGTGCGAAAAAGTGAAAATCCCCGCCGGTGAACACCGCTGCCAGGGTCCGTTCTGCTGCTGCCACAGGTTGGAAACGCTCCCAACCGAAGGGCAATAGTGCGACGGTGAAGAAATTTTGTCAATCATAAGATTGCGTAAATCCCCAAGGGATGAGGCAGGGAGTTACTCCGCGCGGCGCTTGGCCGGCTTGCCCAGGGAGGCGCGCACGGTCACGCTGATCGGAAAATCGCGCTCCACCGGATGCGCGCTGCCGTAGCAGCGGTTGAGCAGCGCATTGAGCCCGCTCAGGGTCACGTCGCGCCACGGAATGTGCACGGAGGTCAGGCGCGGCGCGGAGAACTGCGCGCTCGGCGTATCGTCGTAGCCGAGCACCGACACGTCGCCCGGCACCGACAGCCCCACGTCCTGGAAGTACGACAGCGCGCCGACCGCCATTTCGTCATTGGCGCAAAACAGCGCCGTGAACTTGTGGCTTGATGCCACCAGCTCGGCCGCCGCGGCCCATCCGCCTTCGGGCGAAAAATCGCTCTCGGCCACCCACATTTTTTCGGTATTGATGCCGTTGCGTTCAAGCTCGCCCATGAAGCCGGCGATGCGGTCGACGTTGTCGGGCGACGTCGCCGGCCCCGCGATCACCGCGATCTTGCGGTGCCGGTGCTCCAGCAGCGCGCGCGCCGCCGCGATGCCGCCCTCGGTATGGTCGGCCGAGAAGCACTGCTCGGCAATGCTGGCGAAGCAGTGGTTCAGCACCACCACGCGCGACTGCTTCGGCCCCAGCGCGGCGATGTCCTCGTCCGACAGGTGATTGGTCAGCAGAATCAGGCCATCGCAGCCGCGCTCCATCAAAAAATCGATGCCTTCGATGGCCTGGCGCCGCGCATCGCCCGAGCCGACCCCGAACGCCACCACCATGTGCAGGCCGGCGGCGCGCAGCGCGGTGTCGATCGACTGCAGGATCGGGGTGTAGAAGGTGCCCTTGAGGACGGGAATGTACACGCCGATCATTTGCGACGTCCCGGACAGCAGCGAGCGCGCCGCGTGCGACGGGCGGAAATCGAGTTCCGCGATGGCTTTCTTGACCCGTTCGAGCGTCGCGGGCGAGACCGAGCCCTTGCCGCTGACCACGCGCGACGCGGTTCCCAGGCCTACGCCGGCAAGGCGTGCTACGTCTTTGATATTGGCCACGACTTCCTTTGATCGGTCAGATTAGTAAATACAGCGAAAGCATACCGCAAACCGCGAATTATGCATGCCCGGCGCGTCCCTTTCCAGACAAAGCAGTGGCGCGCCGCTCACAGGCGCTGCTCGGTGGCCTTGTCGAACAGCGACACGCGCGCCGCGTCGACCGCGAAACGCACCGTCTCGCCCAGCGCGAACACGCGCGTGTCGTTGACGATGGCCGAGAGCTGCTGGCCGGCGGTGGCGATCCACACGATCTGGTGGTTGCCCATCGGTTCGACCAGCGCCACCGTGCCTTCGAGCGCGCCGTCGTCGGCGATGCGGATATGCTCGGGACGAATCCCGAGGACCAGCGCCTGGCCGGCCGCCGCGCCCGCGGCCCCGCCTTCCAGGCGAAAGCCGTTGCCGGCAAAGCAGCCGTCGGCATCGATCGCGCCGTCGATGAAGTTCATCGATGGCGAACCGAGAAAACCGGCCACGAACAGGTTGGCGGGACGCTCGTACACGTCCGCCGGCGCGCCGATCTGCTGGATTTTACCGGCCCGCATGACGACGATGCGGGTGGCCAGGGTCATCGCCTCGACCTGGTCGTGGGTCACGTAGATCATGGTCGAGCGCAGCGTCTGGTGCAGCAGCTTGAGTTCGCGCCGCAGTTCGGCGCGCAGCTTGGCGTCCAGGTTCGAGAGCGGTTCGTCGAACAGGAACACGCCCGCTTCGCGCACCAGCGCGCGCCCGATCGCCACGCGCTGGCGCTGCCCGCCCGAGAGCTGCGCCGGTTTGCGCGACAGCAGCGGTTCGAGGTGCAGCATCCCGGCGGCGCGCGCGATGCGGCGCGCAATCTCCGCCGTGGGCGTGCCGTTGATGCGCAGCCCGAACGACATGTTTTTCTCCACCGTCATGGTCGGATACAGTGCGTACGACTGGAACACCATGCCGATATGGCGCTCGCTCGGGTCGGCGAAGGTCATGTCCTCGCCGCCGATTTCCACCGTGCCGGCGCTGACCTCGATCAACCCGGCGATGCTGTGCAACAGGGTCGATTTGCCGCAGCCGGAAGGCCCCAGCAGCACCAGGAATTCGCCCTCCTCCACCGCCAGGTCGAGGTCCTTGATAATCTCGTTGCCACCCAGGGTGATGCATAGCTTGCGGACACAGACATTCGACATGGATTACCCTTTTACCGCGCCGGCGGCGATTCCGCGCACGAACCAGCGCCCTGAGATGAAATAGATCGCCAGCGGCACCAGCGATGTGAGGATGGTGGCGGCCATGTTGACGTTGTACAGGCGCGTGCCGGTGGTGGTGTTGATCACGTTATTGAGCTGCACCGTCATCGGCGCGTTGTCGCGCCCTGCGAACACCAGTCCCAGGATGTAGTCGTTCCACACGCCGGTCACCTGCATGATCGCGGCCACCACGATGATCGGCAGCGACATCGGCAGCATCACGTGGATAAAGATGCGAAAGAAGCCGCCGCCGTCGATGCGCGCGGCCTGGAACAATTCGTGCGGAATGGCCGCGTAGTAGTTCCGGAACAGCAGCGTCATGACCGGCATGGCGAAGATCATGTGCACCAGCACGATGCCCGCCAGGGACCCGAACAGGCCGAAGGCGGCCAGCACCCGCACCAGCGGATAGATCATCACCTGCAGCGGAATGAAGGCGCCCACCATCAGGATCCCGAACAGCAGTGACGCGCCGCGCGGCTTCCAGAACGACAGCGCGTAGCCGTTCAGGGCCCCGATCAGGATCGGCAGGATGGTGCTCGGCACGGTGATCGCCACCGAATTCCAGAAGCCGCCGCGGATGCCTTCGCACGAGGCGCCGGTGCAGGCGCCGCTCCAGGCGTCGCGCCAGGGTTCGAGCGTGATCTGCAGCGGCAGCGCGAAGATGTTCCCGAGCCGGATTTCCTCCATCGGCTTGACCGAGGTGACCAGCATCACGTACAGCGGCAGCAAAAAGAATAGCGCGGCGCTGATCAGGAAAGCGTAGATGCCGATGCGCGCCGGATTGAAGTACGAGCGCCGCTTCATGCGCGGCCCTTGCGGCTGCGCGCATAGGCGTACGGCGCCAGCATGGCCAGCACCGGCACCAGCAGCACCACCGCGCCGGCCGAGGCCAGGGCGATGTTGGCGCGGCCGAACAGGTGGTCCATGATGAACTTGGCCGGCACTTCGCTGGCGGTGCCGGGGCCGCCCTGGGTCATGGCGACGACCGCGTCGAACAGCTTGACCACCGCGGTCGAGAGCAGCAGCAGCACGGTGGCAATGGTCGGCCACATCATCGGCAGCACGATCGACAGGTACACGCGCCAGGTGGGAATGCCGTCGAGCCGCGCGGCCTTCCAGATTTCGCCGTCGATGCCGCGCAGGCCGGCCAGCATCATCGCCATCACCAGGCCGGACGCCTGCCACACGGTGGCGATGACGACCGTGTACATGACCATGTCCTGGTCGACGATCCAGTCGAACGAAAAGCCGGCGAACCCGAACTGGTGCGCCGCCTGCTCGATGCCGTTGCCGGGCGTGAGCATCCATTGCCACACCAGGCCCGTGGCCACGAACGACATCGCATACGGATATAAAAAGATCGTGCGCAGCACCCCTTCACCGGTCACATTCTGGTCGATGAACACAGCCAGCAGAAAGCCGATCACCAGGCAGGCGCCGATGAACAGCACGCCGTACAGCGCCAGGTTATGCAGCGACAGCAGCCAGCGTTCGTTCTCGAACAGGCGCGTGTACTGCGCCATGCCGACAAAGGTATCGGACGGGAAGCTGCGCGAATTGGTCAGCGAAATCCTGAGCGACCAGAGGACCGTGCCGAGATAGCCGACGATCACCGTCAGCGCCATCGGCAGCAGCGCGGCAAAGGGAATGACCTGGCGCAGCGGGTGGCGGATGCGCATCGGTCAGCCTTTCAGGGCGGCGGCGATATTCTTCTGCGCCTTTTCGACCGGCATGGCGGTGTTCCAGTACGCGGTCAGCACATCGACCAGCGCGCCGTTCTGGTCGGGCGTGAGGTACACCTCGCCGTTGCCGACGTGGCGCGTGCGGTCTTTCATCACCGCCAGCGCGGCCTGGGCGCAGGCGTCGAGCGCGGAGGCATCGAGGTCGGCGCGCACCGGCAGCGAGCCTTTGATCCGGTTGAAGGCGGCCACCGTTGCCGGCGCCACCATCACGCCGGCCAGCAGCTTCTGGGCCTTGATGGTGTCGGCGCTGGCGCTCTTGGGGAAGATGAAGGCGTCGCCCTGGATCAGGAACGGTGCCCGCGCGCCGAAGCCGGTGATGCAGCCGTATTGATTGCCGGCGGTGAGTCTGGCGGCATTCAATTCGCCCTTGACCCAGTCGCCCATGATCTGCACGCCGGCCTTGCCGTTCACCAGCAGCGCGGTGGCGTCGTTCCAGTTGCGCCCGGGCGAGCCGGGATCGACGTAGGATTTGAGGCGCTTGAACGCCAGCAGCACCTGCCTGAACGGCTCGGACGCGATCGCGCGCGGGTCGCGCTCGCGAAATACGCTCAGGTACAGGTCCTTGCCGCCCACATTGGCCAGCACCGCCATGAAAACGATATTCTCCTGCCACGACTGGCCGCCGTGCGCCAGCCCGATCAAGCCGGCGGCTTTGAGCTTGTCGAGCGCGGCGAACAGTTCGTCCATCGTGGCCGGCTCTTTGGCGATGCCGGCTTTCTTGAAGGCGGCCCTGGAATACCAGATCCAGGTCGGCATGTGCACGTTCAGCGGCACCGCGTAGTAATGGCCCTTGACCTTGATGACGTCGCGGATCGGGGCCGGCAGGGTCGTGTCCCAGCGCTCTTTGGCCGCAATGTCGTCGACGTGATTGAGCATGCCCTGTTCGACCAGGTCGAGGAACTGCATGGAGGCGTTGAACTGGGCGGCGGCGGGAGGATTGCCGCCGACGATGCGGTTGACCGCCACCGCGCGTGCCTGCTCGTTGCCGGCGACGGCGGTATCGATCCAGGCCCCGCCGGCGGCGCGGTAGGCGTCGGCGATGGTCTTGACGGCGGCCGATTCGCCGCCCGAGGTCCACCAGTGAATCACCTCCGCCTTTGGCCGTTCGGCTTGAGGTCCGACCGCTTGCGCCGTGGCGCAGCCAAGCGCCAGCGCTGCCGCCAGCGCCAGCTTGTGTGCTCTGTGCATCCTGTCTCCTTGTGTGCGGATCTGTGTCCGCTCGCCGGGGCAACGTCGGATTGGAAACGTTACCATCGCAAGCACACGAATATAACACCCATCGATTTTAGGTGTCAACGAGTTAACAGCGCGCCATGGCGTGGCCCGGGATGCGGCATGAACCATCGTGACAAGATGGCGCGGCAGCCGCCGGCAGCGGCGCTCGATGAGCGGCAGGATCAGATACGGACGGTGAAAATCACCGCTATTTTGTTAACGTTTCACAACAGCCGGCCGGGAAAACCGGCCGCGCCGCTAGCGGAATGTGGGTCCGGCGGAATGGATGATGTCGCGCCAGGACGAACGCGCAGCCGGCGGCGTGCCCGGCACCATCTGCGGCACCGTGACCGTATCCTGCACAGCCTCGGCATCGCGCAAGGGCAGCGGCAGCGCGGGAGCGGCCGACTGCGCTGGCGGTACAGGTGCTGGCGCAGCGGCGGGTGCGGGTGCGGGTGCGGGTGCGGGTGCGGGTGCGGGTGCGGGTGCGGGTGCGGGTGCGGGAGCAGCTGCAGGCGCGGCCACGGGTGCGGGAGCGGCGGCAGGCGCGCGTACGGCCGGCGCTACAGGCGTTGCCGGCAGCGTGGTGTACGCCTCGTCGCTGACCCCGGAGCGCACCATGCCGCGCCGGTACGGGGTCGTGAGGACGCGTCCCGTCACGTCGAGCGGCACGCCGCCCGAGGCCAGGTAAATTGCGGCTTGGTGAACCGATACGGTGTCCTTGAGAAGGATTGCCTTCTCCACCGTCGCGGCCATTGCATGATTCTTGCGTCGCTCTTCCATTGCTGCTCCCTTTCGGCAACAATATACAGCCCGATGGAATTCAGCGCAATCCTTGCCTCCGAGTTCCCCGGGTCAGCCCCCTGCCTGGCCGCGCGGCTTGGCCACCCACTGGCGCACGCTGTCGCGCTGCCACTGCGCCGCGGCATAGGCCTTGAGGCGTTCCGGCACCGGATCGCCGTTCAATATCAGCCGGTTGAGCACCAGCGCCAGTTCGCTGTCGGCGATGCACCACTCGCCGAACAGGTGCTCGCCCGTCACCAGACGCTCGGCGATGCCGATCAGGCGCTCGGCCGCGGCTTGCCCGGCCGCCGTCAGCGGCGTGGCCGTCGGCGCGCAAAACACCACGTCGGTGGTGCGCTCGGCGCGCAGGGCCATCAGGTCGCTGCGCAGCCAGGCCAGGACCTGGCGCGCGCGCGCGCGCTGCGCCAGCCCGGCCGGCAGCACCGCGCGCCAGGCCGGTGGCGGAAAGGCTTCTTCCAGATACTCGACGATGGCGCTCGACTCGGCCAGCACCAGCTCGCCATGCACCAGCAGAGGAACGCGTCCGGTCAGGCCCAGGTCGCGAAAGCGCGCCTGATGCTGCTCGCCCTTCTCCAGGTCGACCGTGTGCAAGGTGAACGGCAATTGCTTCTCGGTCAGGGTCTGGAACACCGACAGCGCCCACGGACTGGTGAAACGGCTATCGACGTACAGGATCAACTCTTGCATGGTGGGCTCCGGTGGGCAAAAAGTAAGACAACGAGCCAACCATGTTATAGCAAAAAATGCAAGATTGCTGCCGCCCCCTCAGAAGTGGTAGGCCACGCGCACCATCGGCGTTTTGGCGCGGTAGCCCTGCCCGCCCGTGATCGCCGACGTGTTGCCGAATTTATTGTTCCAATACTGGTATTCGAGGCCCACGCGGAAGGTGCGCTTCTTGTAGCCCATGGCCGCGCCGGCGTCGAACATGAGCTGCATGTCGATGTTGGTTTCGGCGCCGGTATCGGCCCCGGTTTCGTTCTTGCCCTTGGAAGCGATGAAGTTGGCGAAGCCCTCGAAGGCCCACAGCGTGCCGAGCGGGATGCCCCAGCTGGCCGTGAGCATCGGATGCAGGTCGTAGGTGTAGCGTCCGCGCACGTTGGAGATGGGCGGAAAGGCGCCGCTCGGCGCATTGCTCTCGTGTAGCAGCAAGATGCTGGTCGACAGAAAGCCCGGCACATCCCACATCAGGGTCGGGCCGGCCACCAGCATCCGCTTGCGCGAGTTGTAGCCGACATCGTTCTTGGTGTTCCAGTCGAAGCCGAGCGTCACGCCGGCCGCGCTGACCGGGCCGAATTTGATGGGGGCGCCGCGCAGCTTGCCGATGTCGAGCGTGTGGCGGTACACCACGTAGGCTTCCTGGGCGCCGTCGGTCTGGTTCAGCGATGCCGGGTCCTTGCTGTCGGAAACGAGCATGTCGACATTGAAGAAATTGCTGCCGTACTGGTAGCCGCTGGCGTGCGTCAGCGCGAAAATGTGCTTGCCGACGTACTCGCGGTTGAACGGTTCGCGATAGCGCTCGCCGGTGCGCCAGCTGATCGCCGTGTCGCTCCATTCGGCCGCCTGGACGGCGCCGCCGGCCAGGCTGGCCGTGGCAAGGATGCAGGCCGCGGGCAGGCGGCGCAGGATGGTTGCGTTCATGATGCTCCCGTGATTGAAAGTCGAAGACAAATGGGCGGCGTTCAGAATTCTTCCCAATCGTCGCCCGCGGCCGGGGCGACGCTGTTGCCCGCCGCCTTGCCGCCGGGCTTGCCGGCCGGTTTGCCGGCCGGCCGTGGCGCCGGCGCGCGCGCCACGCTGCGGGTGGCGGGCACGGGCCGGATTGGCGCGGCACGCGCGGCCGGCGGCGTGGCGCTCTCGTCGAGCTTGAACACGCTGACCACGCTGGCCAGGTTGGCGGCCTGGTCCTGCAGCGACTTGGCCGCCGCGGCCGCTTCTTCCACCAGCGCCGCGTTCTGCTGGGTGGCGTCGTCCATGGCGCTGATCGAATGGTTGATCTGGCCGATGCCCTGGCTCTGCTCGAAACTGGCGGCGGCGATTTCACTCATCAGGTCGGCCACCTGCTGCACCGAGGTGACGATCTGGTGCATGGTCACGCCGGCTTCGTCGACCAGGCGGCTGCCGGCGTCGACCTTCTGCACGGAGTCGTCGATCAGGGTCTTGATTTCGCGCGCGGCACTGGCCGAGCGCTGCGCCAGGTTGCGCACTTCGCTGGCGACGACGGCAAAGCCGCGGCCCTGCTCGCCGGCCCGGGCCGCTTCCACGGCCGCGTTCAGGGCCAGGATGTTGGTCTGGAAGGCGATGCCGTCGATGACGCCGATAATGTCGACGATCTTGCGCGAACTGTCGGTAATCGATCCCATCGTGCTGACCACCTGCCCCACCACTTCGCCTCCCTTGACGGCATGGGTCGAGGCGGACACGACCAGCTGATTGGCCTGGCTGGCGTTCTCGGCGTTCTGCTTCACGGTCGAGGTCATCTGTTCCATGGCGGCGGCGGTTTCTTCCAGGCTCGATGCCTGCGCTTCGGTGCGTCCCGACAGGTCCATATTGCCGGCCGCAATTTCGCTCGATGCGGCGGCGATGGTTTCGGTGCTGCCGCGCACCTGGCTGATGGTCAGGTTGAGCGAGGACACGAAGCGGTTGAAGGCTTCGGCCAGTTCGCCCACCTCGTCGCTGCTTTCGACCGGCATGCGGCGGGTCAGGTCGCCATTGCCGCCGGCGATATCGCTCAGCATGTGGGCGGCGCGCGCCACCGGGCCGGCGATCGCCCGGCTGATCAGGAAAATCCCGAACAGGCCGATGCCGCCGCCGATCAGTGCCGCCACCAGGGCCGAGACGGTGGCGTCGCGCGCCACATTGCCCAGCACTTCGGCTTCCGGCACTTCGGCCACCACATACATGTTCAGGTCTGCCACAAAGGACGACACCACCATCCGCCGCGCTGCCCCGAGGTCGGTTTCGGCGTGGGTGAATCTGGCGCCGCTGAGCAGCGTCTTGCTCAGCGCTTCATCGTAGCCCGGCAAATCCTTGAGGTAATGCTTGCCGTCGGCCAGCGCCGGGTCGCGGTGCACCAGCACCAGGCCATTGGCGCGCACCAGCGACACGAAGCCGGACTGGCCGATGCGGTAGGCGCGGATGGTATCGGCCAGCGACGTCACCGACAGGCCCAGGCCGGCCACGCCGAGCTTGCCGCCGGCGGCCTCGGCACGGGTATTGATGAACAGCATGAATTCGTTGGACCCGACTTCCTTGTCCAGGTCCAGGGTATAGGGTTTGCCGCTGGCCAGGAAACCGTAAAACCACTGATCGGTGCCGGCGGCCTTGGCCAGGGTGCGGCTCAAGCCCTGGTCGGTCATGTACTTGCCGGTCGACTCGGAAATCCAGAACACGGTGGCGGCCTTGTTCCTGGCCTTGATCTGGCCGGCGTAGGCTTTCCAGGCTTCCATGCCGGTGTCCGGCAAGCCCTCCGCCTCCCACGCCTGCACGTAGCTATTGTTGGCCAGCGCCAGCGAGGTCGCCAGCGGCACGGCGATCTGGCGCAGCACGTCGTTGCGGATCTCGCCGATCACCGATGGCAGTTCCTGCTCGACCACCCGTTCGCGGATGCCGCGCCCGGTCATGATGATGCTCAGGGTGGAAGAGATCGCCACAAACAGCAGCAAACAGGCTGCCATGCTCAACATCAATTTCTTTTGGATCGAGAGGTGGCGTAACAGCGTCAAGGCGGTGTCCTTTCCGGTGACAGGGAGTCACAAAGTAAGACCATATTCCTTTCTAGCTTGCGTCAGGTCAAGACCAAACGTATTGGAGCGTGCTAACGCCCTCCCGAAGTGTTGCGTGCCTGTCGCAAGCTGGACAAACACGCAAGGTTTCAGCCGGCGCCGAGGTAGATAAATTTGAACAGGAACGCCCCCGCGATCACCCACACCGCCGCCTTGACCTCGCGCGCGCGCCCGGTCATCAGCTTGAGCACGGCATAGGAGATGAAACCGAAAGCCACCCCCATCGCAATCGAATAGGTAAACGGCATCGTCAGCGCGGCGATCGCGGCCGGCACGCTCTCGGTGGTGTCGTTCCAGTCGATCTCGCCCAGTTCGCGCAGCATCAGGCAAGCCACGTACAGCAGCGCCGGAGCGGTGGCGTAGGCCGGCACCACCGACGCCAGCGGCGAGAGGAACAGGCAGCCGAGGAACAGGATCGCCACCGCCACCGCGGTCAGGCCGGTGCGCCCGCCGGCCTGGACCCCGGCCGCGCTTTCGATGTAGGCCGTGGTGCTCGACGTGCCCAGGGTGGCGCCGGCCACGATGGCGCAGCTGTCGGCCATCAGGGCCTTGTTCAGGCGCGCCATCTTGCCGTTGACCAGGAGGCCGGCGCGGCTGGCCACGCCCATCAGGGTGCCGGTGGCGTCGAACAGTTCCACCAGGAAGAACACCAGCACCACGTTCAGGATGCCGACCGACAGCGCGCCCATGATGTCGAGCTTGAACAGGGTCGGCGCCAGCGATGGCGGGGCCGACACCAGGCCCATGAATTTGTTACCCGCGAAGAAAAAGCTGAGCACGGTGACCAGCAGGATGCCGATCAGGATCGCCCCTTTGACCTTGAGCTTGTCGAGCGCGACGATAACGAAAAAGCCGGTGATCCCCAGCAGGGCCGGTGCGGCGTGCAGGTCGCCCACGCCGAGCAGGGTGGCCTCATTGCCCACCACGATGCCGGCATTGCGCAGCGCGATCAGGCCGAGGAACAGGCCGATCCCCACCGTGATGGCGACCCGGATCGAGTGCGGAATGCCGTTGACGATGATTTCGCGCAGGCGAAACAGGCTCACCAGCAAAAACAGGCAGCCGGAAAGGAAGACCGCGCCCAGCGCCACCTCCCACGACAAGCCCATCTGCTTGACCACGACGTAGGCGAAGTAGGCATTCAAGCCCATCCCGGGCGCGAGCGCGATCGGATAATTGGCGTACAAGCCCATGATCAGGCTGCCGAGGGCGGCGGCCAGGCAGGTGGCGACGAACACGGCGTCCTTGGGCATGCCGGCGTCGCCGAGGATCGAGGGGTTGACGAAAATGATGTAGGCCATCGTCAGGAAGGTGGTCAGCCCGGCCAGCAGCTCGGTGCGGACATCGGTTCCGTTTTCCTTGAGTTTGAAATGGTTTTCAAGTAACGACAAGATGGTCTCTCCTGGTGAATATGCATGGGGAATGGAAACAGCCGGGGTGCCGTCTGCGACCGTATCCTACCTGCTCGCCGCTGAACCGCATGAGTTGTGCATAAGCGCTATCTATTCCGGCATATGGCTGGCGCAAATACAACAGTTAACTGTTGCAGTACCGCAAATTTACCTTAAACTAAAGCGCCCTTGCCAGAAACCCTATCAGTTTGCTTAACATCAGCAGTTTGCCTCTCACAGACCAGAAGGAAAAGGACTACGCATGAAACTAAGCCATATTGCATTCGCAGCGGTCACGCTGTGCCTCGGCAGCGCCACGTTTGCGGCCGAGACCATCAAGATCGGCGCCATGCTGCCGCTGACGGGCGGTTCCGCGCCGCTCGGTCTGGCAGTGCGCGACGGCCAGCGTCTGGCGGTCGCGCAGATCAATGCCCGTGGCGGCGTGATGGGACGCAATCTGGAACTGGTCGAGGTCAACGACGAAAGCAAGCCGGAAAACGCGGCGGCAAACATGAAAGCCCTGCTGTCGAAGGGCGTGGTGGCCTGCTCCTGCGGCGTGAACACGGGCGTGGTGCTGGCCTACCAGCCGGTGATGCAGGCGGCCAAGCTGCCCAACGTGGTCCCGGCATCGGCCGGCACCAAGCTGACCAAGGCGTTCGCCAACGCGCCCGAAGGCAACTTCACCTTCCGCGTGCAGGCCTCCGATACGCTGCAGGCGCAGATGATGGTCGACTATGCGATCAAGAAGGGCTACAAGAAAATCGCGCTGCTGCACGACACCACGCCGTACGGCACGGGCGGGCACGACGACATGGTCAAGCAGCTGCTCACGCACGACGTCAAGGCGGTCGCGGTGGGCAGCTTCAAGCTCGGCGACACCGATATGTCGGCCCAGCTGGCCAAGGCCAGGGAAGCCGGCGCCCAAGTGCTGCTGCTGTACGGCATCGGCACCGAGCAGGGCCATGTTGCCGCCACCGGCGCCAAGCTGGGCATGCCCCTGCCGATCATCGGATCGTGGACCAACGCCACCGAATCGTTCCTCAACGTGGCCGGCGCCCACGCCGAAGGGGCGATCTCGCCGCAAACCTTCGTCGAAGGCGCCCACTCGGCGGCGGGACGCGAATTCGAGGCAGCCTACCGCGCCGCATACAAGCGCCCGCGCATGAACAATCCGACCGCCGTGGCCGGCGGGCACGACTCGATCCTGCTGCTGGCCGCCGCCATCCGCCAGGCCAACAGCACCGACGGCACCAAGATCAAGGCTGCGCTGGAAAGGCTGAGCCTCCCGGTGCCGGGCGCGATCGCGACCTATAACAAGCCGTTCTCGGAAGACGACCACGAAGGCATCAACCTGAGCAGCGCCCTGATGGCGATCTGGAAAAAAGGCGCGGTGGTACGCGCCCCGCTGTAAGCGCTCGGCCGCTCAGGACGCGGGCCTGGCCAGTTGCGCCAGCGCCTGCGCGTCGCCGTTGAAGAGATCGAGGTCGACCGCGCCGGCAATGCCGTCGAGCTTGCCGGTTTGCGAGTGCTGCCAGATCGCGTAGCTGGTCACGCCCTGCGGCAGGACCGGCGCGGCGGCGCTGGTGTACTCGGCGATCCAGAGCGGATACGCGGCCAGCGCCGCGCAGCCGGCCAGGTTGCTGTTCCAGAAACCGCGCGAGGAATAAATCAGCGGGGTGCACGACAAGCTCTCGCGCACCTGCACCAGCCAGGCCAGCGCACAGCTGTCGATGGCCGCCGCCTGCATGCCGCAGGCCGTCTCCACGTCGAGCATGGGCGGCAGGTCGCCCGCCTGCGGGCTGCCCAGCAGGCTCAGGAAATGGCGCGCCTGCGCCGTTCCATCCACGTCCGCATGCAGGAAGTGATAGGCGCCGCGCGCGATGCCGGCCGCGCGCATGGCTGCATAATTGGCACTGAAACAGGGATCGCTGACGCTGTTGCCTTCGCTGGCCTTGGCGTAGGCAAACACGACCTCCTGCTGCGCGACTTTGGCCCAGTCGATCGTGCCCTGGAAATGCGAGACGTCGATTCCCTTCAAGAACGTATTGCTCATGGTGCGTTTCCTTCCTGCGGCCGCGAGCGGCCCGCTTGGTGAGATGGCTTGAACAGTCCAGGGTACGGCAGGCACTAGCGGCAAGGCGAGGCTTTCCTCTCGCGCCCGAGCCTGCCAGATTAGCATGTCCGGCACTGGCGCAAGCGTGTACGTCAAGAGCGCGCGAGCGCGGTCAACACAAACATTGAGCTGGCTCAAGCCCAACACCGAAGGTCCCAACGAAGCGCCGGCGCCACCCTCTTACATGGACCGCCAGCGCCAACCGGACCGCCAGCATGCCGAGAACCACGCCCTACCCCTCGCCGAGCCTGCACAACCCGCGGGCGCGGCGGCGCCGGCGGCGACTATCACTTCCTGCAGCGCGCCTACGGCAAGCCGCTCTCCTTCCTGTTTGCCTGGGCCCGCTTTTCCGTGATCGCCACCGGATCGATCGCCCTGCTCGGCTTCGTGTTCGGCGACTACCTGAACCAGCTGCTGCCGCTGGGGCGCGCCGGGCCGGCCTGCTACGCGGCGGCGGCCATCGTCGTGCTGTCGACATGGGAAGCGAATGGCCGCCCGAGAAAACCGAGCGCGTCGACGGCAGCACCATCTACGTCTGGACCATCAGCGATGCCCACAAGCGCGCGGTCGGCGGCCAGGCAGCGGCGCCCGTGCCCAGCCGGCCGTAAAGCTCAGTTGCGCGGCAGTTGCGCGGGGTTGACGATCTCGTGGCGCAGCTGTTCCAGGCGGCGGATCTTCTCTTCCACCCTGGCGATCTGCGCCGCCGGAATGCCGGCCGCGCGGGCGCGCTCGACATCGGCCTGCAAGCGCGGCACTTCAAGCTGGGCGGCGTTGGCGAAGGCGGCCAGGACGCGCGCATCCTGGCCCGCCTGGTAGGCCTGGTATGCGCGCGGATCGGCCAGCTGGGCGGCGCTCGGGCCGGTGCCGGCCGCCGTCGACGGGGCCAGTGGCGGCGTGCGCGCGTCGCCATGTCGGCGCGCATCGGCCATGCTTTCCGCTGCGGGCACGGGCGCGGCGCGCGGCACCTCGCCGAACCACCCGGCTCCCGCCGACTGGGCGTCCCGCGCTGCCTGCGGCGGGGCCGCGACGGACGGCACGCCCGCGCTATCGGCCAGCGGCGCGGCCGGCGCTGCGGCGTGCGGGCGCGCCAGCCAGGATGCGCCGGCGGCCACCACCAGCGCGGCGACCAGGGCGCCGGCCTTCATGCCGGCCCCGCTGACGCCGTGCCGGCCGCAATGATGTCGATGCGCGCCTTGCGCAGCAATTGCGCGCGCAGCGCCGCCAGTTGCGCCGCCGCCATCTCGCGCGCCAGCGCCCGGCTGGCCACGTAGCGCACCGATTCGGAATCGGCCTCCTGGTAGCCCAGCACGCGCTGCTCGACCAGCACGATTTCCCACGGGGCCTGTGCGTCCGGTGGGGCCGGGGTGCGCACCGGCGCCGAAGCCTTGCCTTCGGCCTGGGCGAATACCAGTTGCGCCAGCCAGCCCGGGCGGCCTTCGTGGCGCACCCAGCCGAGCGCGCCGCCGGCCGCCGCGCTCGGTGCGACCGAATGGCGCCGTGCCAGGGTGGCGAAATCGGCGCCCGCGGCCAGCGCGGCCGACACTGTCCGCGCCGTCGCTTCGTCAGGCAGGCGGATATGGCGCGCCCGCACCCGTTCGATGCGCACGAAGTCATCGCGGTGGCGCTGGTACCAGTCGCGCACCTGGGCCGGGCTGACCTGGCTGGCAAGCTGGTCGAGCAAGCGGCTGCCGGCATGCTGGTCGTCGCCCATGCCATGCAGGCGCAGCATGGCTTGCACATCGCCCTGGTCGGCCAGCACCCGGCGCAGGTCGGCCACGGCGTCGGCGCCGAAGCGGCGCCGGCTCCAGTCCAGCACGTACCTCGCCGCCACCTGCACCCTGGCTTGCTGCTGCATGAAGTCGCGTTCGCGCGCGAACAGCGCCACCCGGCCCTGCACGTTCTGGCGCCGGTACACGTCACCCAGGGTGATGCTGCCATCGCCGCCGTGCGGCAGCGCGAAACGCAGCAGCACCAGCTTGTCCGCCTGCGCCAGTTGCGCGATATCGAGATTGAGATCGAGCTGCAGCACGCCGGGCTTGCCGAATACGCCATCGAGCGCGGCCTCGCTCACCGCTTGCGGGTGCAGCAGGCTGTCCAGGCCAGCGCCGGGCAGCCGGCGCAGGTCCTGCTCCATCTCCGCGCCGTACTGAGCGCGCAGGGTGCTCACCAGCTGGTCGTCGATACCGACATCGCGCGCGAAGCCGACCCGCTGCCCGCTCGACAGGACCGCCTCGCCGAAGCGCTTGCGCGCCGCGTCGGCCAGCAGGCGGTTGGCGATCAGCGCGTCGAGCGTGGCGCTGCGCCTGGCGGTTGGGTCGGCGGCGCGCGCGATGCGCCAGCTGGTCTCGACGCTGAACGCGAGCAGCGGCGCGCCGTCGATGCGCGCGGCGGCCGTGCCCTGCCCACCCAGGCCGTTCGCCGCTGCGGCAGGCCAGGCGCAGGCCAGCCAGACGGCGCCGGCCAGCGCGCGCAGGGTGCGTGCCGGGTTCAAATCGCCAGGCGCTCGGCGGCGCGGTTGAGCACGTGCACGACCATCGCGATCGCATGCGGCACCATGGCGCGCGCCACCGCGCGGCGGTCGGCATGGTCGGTCGAGGACAGCACGATGCCGCCGTTGGCATACGAATAGCTGCCGCCCTGGGTCAGCAGCGCGCGGATATCGGTGGCGCCGGGCGCCAGCGGCGTAAAGCTGGCCACGGCGCTGCGCACCAGCGCGGCATCGTTCAACTGCTCGCGCTCGTAGTAATCGCCGACCCACTGCTCCCAGCCCGAGTGGCCATTGCCCGAGGTGCCCCAGGTGTGGTGCGGCTGGACCACGTCGGTCGTGTGCAGCACGAAGCCGAGCGACTGCGCGGTCGGACGCGCCAGGAATTGCTGCCACCAGTACTGGCCGAGGTTGTCGATCGGCTGGAATGGCATGGTTTCAAAATCGGCGTACTGCTTGCTGGTGGAGGTGCCGCCGAAGCGGTAGTTGGCCTCGGTCACGCCGAAGCTGTTGTACTTGCTGCTGTCGCCGAACCAGCCTTTGAGGCCGCCGGCGCCATCGTCGAGATAGTCGCCTACCAGCCAGCCGGCGGCCAGCTTGTCGATATCGCCGCGATTGCTCAGCTTGGCGTAGTTGTAGCCGCCGAAGGCGTTGCCGTGCACATCGCGTCCGCCGCTGTGGTTCTGGAAGTGCCAGTACGAGGTGTAGTTGGCCAGCGAGGAACCCAGGCCCCACACCGGCGCCATCTGGCAGCTGCCGGTGGTGGCGCCGCACAGGTAGGTGTCGGCGAAGTCGTCGACGTCGTAGGCGCCCTGGCCCACCGCCTGGGCGAACTGATCCATCGTGTAGCCGGCCCTGGCGACGCCGGCGGCCAGTTTGGCGTAGTTGGTGGTGGACGGGTTGTTCTTCATGAAGGTGATCGCATCAAGGACGATGCGGCGGTGCGTTTCTTGTTGCCATGCTTTGGCAGGTGTGCTGGCAAACAGGGCCAGCGCGAGGCTGGTGGCGAGCAGTCCGGGTTTCATCGTTACTCCAGGTTGACTCCACGGGTGCGACGACCGCGTGGATGATTTGCGAAGGAAGAAATGTAAAAATGTAACGATGAAATGTGACGATGCCATGACTGTGGCGGGGCAGGCTCATGCGCATTTTTCAGTTGACAGGCCGGTGAAAGGCAGGTTGTTGGTGAACGGCGGCGTTCACATGCACGACAGCGGATTGCTCGCGCCTGTTCACCGGTCACGGTCACGCCGGAACGCATCCCGCGCCCGGAGACGGGGAGCAAGCGATACGAAGCCGGATGTCACGCCGGCGGAAAAGATGAGTGAGGTGTCTAGATGGACGCCGCACCGTCGTCAAACACCGCCTGCAAGCTGGCGGCGTTTAGGCTGCGCTGGAACCACTGTTCAAGCTCAGCCTGGGTTGCCTGGCCGATGCGCTGCGTTGCCGAAACCGGCAAATCGCCGAACCTGTTGCGTAACAGGCTGTCCAGCACCGCGCGTAGTGCGATGACCTGCCCTTCCACTTTACCTTCGGCCTTACCTTCCGCCTTTCCTTGCGCACACCCCTTTTGAAAGCCGAGTTCCTCGAACTCCTCGGCCCAGGTGTCAAGTTTACCTTTCATGTCAGCACCCTCCTCCACACTGTCAACCATGAATAATTCCGGTTTGCCGGTTCGGCGTGCCAGCAGACCATGTACCCACACCTGGACCGAGCGCCGGAGGTTGGCCTGGGGAGCTTCCTTGAACCATGTCACTAGCGCAGGCAAGACGTTATTTGAGACATCGGGGCCGACTGAAAGTTCAAACCGGAACAGCAGCGCCAGCAAGCTGGCATTCGCTTCCAGCGCCGCCTTGTCCAGGCGCTGCTGGTCGATCAGCACATAGCGCTGGGATGGCTGGAACGCCGCCAGCTCGGCGGGCGCTTGCATGAGGAGCCCGGCCAGCTCCATGCTGGCGCTCCAGTGCGGCAAGCCGTTGTAGAACACCAGCGGCAGTACCGGCGGCAACAGCAAGCCCGGCGACAATTCGTGGCCCTTGACCAGGTCCTGGTACAGCAAGCCGATGTAGGTCTGCATGCGCAGCGCCATCCAGCGGTCCACGCCGGACTGGCATTCCAGGAGGATGTACACGTAAAGAAACTCGTCGCCCAGCCGCACGCGCCAGACAATATCGTCCTGGCGGGCCGACAAGCGCTCGCTTACATACGCCGGATTGACGCGCTCGAAGGCCGACAGCGCAACGTCATCGAGCAACGTGAAGGAAGTAAACTCCGTGATCAGTTCGCGCACCAGTTCCGGGTGGGCGAACAGCGAACGGTATCCGAGGTCGTGAGGGGCGTGAGAGGCGGGCATGGCGCATTGTAGCGAGCGCCCCTGCCCTGCCTTTGCGCTGGCTCAGGCGCGCGCGGCGAACGATTTCAACATGCGTCGCATCTTCAAATGTTTCAGCGTCATGCCGGATTGAGCGAGACTGCCACTTCCAGCGCGGCCCTGGAATAATTGACACCGCCGTCGGCGCCGGCTGGTGCTTCATCTCGTCGAGCGCATGCAGGATATCGGCGCGATGGCCGACCTGGAACAGCGTGAGATCGGCGCGCCTATTCACGTAAATCGCCTCGCCCCGGACCACGCCTTCCGGCGTCACCAGGTCGATCGTATTGTTCACCGTCTCATTCTGTCCCCTGATGTACACCCGGCTGATCAGGCCCGACACCAGCCGGCACGCCATCGCCTTCTCCCTCTCTCAACGTGGCGATCGCCAAACGTGCCTTCCTGGCTATCGATAACCGTCCCGCCCGCGGGCCTGCCGATCTACGGGGCGATGCGATCTTCGAACAGCATGAACTGGTTCTGCGAAGGATCTTCAATCAGAAAGCTTTTCCCACCGGGCCATTCAAATACAGCAAGCTTGCCGTCCTGATCGGGCACCAGGCGGGCGCCGCTGCTGAAAACGGTCTGTTGCAGGCGTTGAAACTCGGCGTCGCAGTTTTCCACGCTCATGCCGAACAGCGGCGAACCCGAGGTTTTCTGCGCGCGCTCGCTGATCTGCAGGCAGACGCCGGGATTGTTAATCGCACGCAGCAGAAAGTCGTTCATGCCATAGTCCGCGGCAATCTCGAACAAGCCAAGTTCTTCCACATAAAACTTGATGGCGAGCGGCGCCGACGCGACCTTCAGAAAAATATCCGTTCTCATTTCATCCTTCACAACGATCAGCTTGACGACGACACCGCCGCAACGACACCTCGGCAACGACACCTCAGCAACGGCAGACCCGGGCACGCATCTCGGCAACGGTCTCGCCGTTTCCGAATTTTTTCAAGGTGGTTTTCGCGGCCTTCGCTTCCGCCAGGGCTTCCTGCTCGGCCAGATAGAAGCGGCTCGGCGTCGCCCGTCCGTCCGGCCCGATATCGACCACTTTGTATCCTTGCCGGATTTTCTCCGCCAGCCACTCCTTATTCCACTGCACCGTCTTTTCGAAGTCGCTCGCGGCCATGCCGGGAGTGAGTCTACCGCCCCGCCATTGATTTTTGGGGAACATCATGCTTTCCGCGGCGTAGCCCTGCTGTTTCAGCAGGCGCGCAGCCTCGTCGACGGCCCCCTGGCCTTCGCCGATGACGACGATCGGCGTGCCCGATAAACCCGCGGGATCGATCCAGGTCACCGGATTGGGCGCATATTGGTAGGTGTTGAAACCACCCGCCAGCCCGATCGGGTCTTGCGATACGAAACGGCCGATGTCCGGATCGTAATAGCGGAAGCGGTTGTAGTGCAGTCCCGTCTCCGCTTCGTGGTATTGCCCCTGAAACCGGATCGGCTGCGCTTGCTCCAGCGCGCCGGCCAGCGCATCGGCGGCCGGCGCCGCCATGTCCACGGTCAGCACATTGCCCCACGCGCGGTAACTTCCCGACCAGCTCAGGTTGCCGCCGGCATCGGTCAATTCGCGCGGCGTTCCGAGATGGTCGGTGTGCAGATAATGGAGTTGGCCGCGCAAGGGCGACTCTTGTGCCTCGGCACTGCCGCCGCTGTCAATCTGTGCCAGCGGAACGAAGGACGCCGGTTCGTAAAGATAGGTACGCGTATGGCTGGCGCGTGTCTCGCACAGCAAGCGGTTGCCGTCCCAGGCAAAGCGGGTGAGGCCGAAGCTGTCGCGCTTGGCGATCCTGCGGCCGAACGGATCGTAGACATACTTCACCGTCTGCACGGCCGGCGCCGCGTCGCCGGCGTTGCGCGTGACCACCGCCTTGACCAGCTGATGCGCCGCATTCCATTCGAAGCGCATGCGCGTATGGCGCCCGACCAGCTTCTCGCTCAGGTTGCCATGGGCGTCGTAGTCGTAGCGCTTGTCCTCGAACACGCGCACCCGGTTGCCCTCGATGCGGCCCGCGCCGGCGCTGCGCTCATCGAGCAGATTGTGCGCCGGATCGAACGCAAAGCGCTCATCGGACAGCGGCTGCAGCGCCGCCAGAATGCGCCCGAGCACGTCGTAGCTGTACGTCGTGCGCCCGTTGCGCCGGTCGTCGATCGCCAGCAGATTGCCGCTTTCGTCATAGTCGTACCTGCGCGCGATGAGCGCATCGGCCCCTTCGCCCGCGCCGATCGGCCCCGCCACCTGCGACAGCATCCGCCCCATCGGATCGTAGCGGAACTGGCTGGCCAGCGCGCCTTGCGTACGGCTGACCGCCCGGTGCAGCTGGTCGCGCTCGATGTCGGTGATCACCTCGCCATCGATATTGATCTGGTGCAGGTGGCCCGAACCATAGAACAGGTTGTTGAGCACGCGCCCGTCCGGCAGCACCGTCTGGATCCGGTTGCCCAGTTCATCGTAGGCGTGCCGCAAGACGGTCGACTCGGCGCCGGCCTGGGTCTGCTCGGCCACCAGCTGCCCCAGGGCGTCGTATTGCATCGCCACCTCGGCGTCGGCGTTGATGGCGCGGACCATCCTGCCGGCATCGTCGTAGGCGAAGCGCAAGCGCAATTGCTCCGCCTGCGCTTCGCCGGTGGTGCGCGAGATGATCTGGTCGACCAGCTGGCCGGCGCGGTCGCGCAGATAGCTGGTGTCGATGCGCGTGAACTCGGTGCGCGCACCGCTGCCGTGCTCTTCCTTCGCCACCAGCAGCCCGCTGGCGTCGTAGCGGTAGCGCGTCAGGCGCGCATCGAAGCCGGTCTCCTCGGACAGGCGGTCGAGCGCGTCATAGACGAAACGGTGCGCATCGCCATTTTCATTGATCAATTCCGCCATCCGCCGCGCCGCGTCGTAGCGGTACTCCAGCACGCCGCCGCGCGCATCGATGCGCTTGAGCGGCTTGCCGTCGCTGTCGAGCACGTAACTGGTGCGATGCCCGGCGGGATCGATGCGCGCCAGCAAGCGGCCCAGCGCGTCGTATTCGTAACGCTCGGTGGAACCGTCCGCCTGCACCACTGCCAGCAAGCGTCCCAGCGGGTCGTACGAATACGCCGTCGCATTGCCCTGGGCATCGGTGGTGCGCAACAGCTTGCCGTTGCCGTCGTAGCTGAAGCGCGTGGTATTGCCCGAACAATCGGTGTAGGCCGTCAGTTGCGCGGCGCGATTGTAGGCCAGCCGCTTGACCCCGCCGGCCGGGTCAAGCACCCTGACCGGCAAACCGTGCTCGTCGTACTGGTAGGAGGTGAGCCGGCCGAGCGCATCGGTCACGCTGACCAGGTTGCCGCGCTCGTCGTAGCGCAGCGCCGTGCTTGCCCCGAGCGCATCGGTGATCAGGGCCGGCTTGTCGACGCTTGCATCGTAGACGATGCCGGTTCCCTTGCCGTCGCGTTCCACCCGCACCACGCGTCCGCGCCCGTCGTAGCGGTAGCCGATCGCGCGCCCTCCCGGGTCGGTAATGGCGAGCAGCCGGCCGTTGCCGTCGAGGCGGCGCTCGGTGACGCCGCCGATCGCGTCGACATGGCCGATGAACTCGCCATCGGCATCGAAACGGTAGCGCTGCTCGCGCCCGAGGTGATCGGTCACGACCGTTTCCCGCGCCAGGTAGCGGAAGTCCCACGACATGCCGTTATTGGTCCAGTTGCGCACCACCCTGGCTTGCGCCCTGGCGTCCGGGCCGTCGTGGTCGTATTCATAGCGCGACACCAGACCGCCCGGCTGGGCGTGCTCGATCATCAGGCCGTTGCGGTAGGCGAAGCGGCGCGTCACCTGGTCCAGGCGATTGCGCACCTCGGCCAGGTTGCCGTCGGCATCGTAGGCGTAGCTGGCCAGCACATCGACCTGCTCGCCGGCCTCGGGCAGCAGGCTGATGGCGGAGAGGCGCGGCGCACCGCGATGCTCGCCGAACTCCAGCAAAAAGACCCGGCCGGCGCTGTCTTCAATACGCTCCGGCAGTTGCCGCTGGTTGTAACCGATGCCGAGCTTGTTGCCGTTGGCGTCGACCAGCCCGACCAGCCGCGCGATCTCGCTCGCCGTTGCCGCAATCAAGAACTGGCGGCGCAACCCCTCCTCGTCGATCAGTTCAAAGCTGCGTTCGCCGGTGCGGGACAAGGTGATTTTTTCGGACAGCGAGTAGATCGCGTCGCCCACCTGCGGCAGCGAAAACGTGACCTCGCGCTGCCAGGCGTCAAGCACAACGACCTGGCCGCCGCCGACTTGCAAGGCATCGGAAATGGGCGTGCTCCACCCCGCGCCCAGCCATCCGGCCCCGGTCCGAGTCTGACCCTGCGCCGAATCGTAGCTGCGCTGCCAGACCAGCGCCAGCGCCGCCGGCAGCGCGAAGTCCAGATCGAGCTCGCCGGCCAGGATCTTGCTGCCGGAGAGCGGATTGACGGGGTTGGCCACCAGCAGGCAGGCCGGACAAGGCCGGCGCGCCTTGCCTTCGTTCCCGGGCGTTGGCTTGGCCGCCGGCTTGGCCGGCTCGGCGGGCTTCACGGGCTCGGCTGCCGGCCTGGCCTTGCCGGCGCCCGTCTTGGCCGCCGACGCCGCTTCGCCCTCGGCTGCCGCGATGCGCGGCTGCAGCGCCGGATGCTTCATCAGCTTGGCCTGGTTGGCCGCCACCCAGTCGGCGAATGCCGGTCCGAGCTTGCTGCTGCCCAGTTCCTTCATCAGCAGCGACTTGCTGGCCTGCCCGCGCGACAGGTACAGCACGATCGCGGCCAGGATCGCCTTAACCAGCAGCAACTTGCCCTGCGCGAACGATTCGCTGGCCTGACGCAGCTGGGCCGCGTACTGGCCCTTGGCGCTGTCCGGCAACTCGCCGGCGTGCCAGGCGGTGGCGAAGCCTTCGGCCATCTTGCCGCACATCGTGGGAATGGTTTCGCCGATATATAACACCAGGCTGCCCAGGCCCATCCACACCAGGATTTCGCCGCCGATCTGGGCCCCGAGGGCGGCGCCGCCGATCGCGCCCGGCACCGCGCCGGCGCCGCCCGCAAACGCCCCGGCCACGCCGCCCACGGTGCCGCCCAGGACCGCGCCGCCGCCCACGTACAGCACCACTTCCTTGACCACCGTCCACAGCACGCCCCAGATCTGCGAGAAATCGAGGCCTTCGAGCTGGGTCTTGAGCAATTCGTGGAAGCGGCGCTCGGCGCCATCGATGGCCAGCCCGACCGCCACCGTGCTGCGCACCGCCCCGACCCGCATGGCCGCCCGTTCCAGCGAGTCGACCGAATCGGCCACCCGGTGCGACCAGCGCTGCAGGCGCTGGTCGATGTCGTGGCGCACCTGTTCGCCGGCGCTGTCGTAGGCGCGCCCCACATCCTTGAGGGCGCGCTGGAAATCGAAAAAATGGTTGGGGGAATCAGGAGATGACATACGCGGCGAACTTTCTGGCGTCGATGCAACGCGGTAGGTTAGTGCGGTTCAATAACTCTAAATGGACGAGCCTGCTTATGATAGTATATACACAATCTTTTATGCATTCATAGTTTCAGACTCCGGCAAGACCAGGGAATGTGCGCCGCATCTCGCGCGCAGCCCCATGAAAACCATTCGTGGCCATACTGCCGTTCGCGGCGGTTCTGGTGCTGTTCAACGTGATTATTTTGTGCGCGCGAGCTCCCGATGACATTCCAACCTGTAGACAAATCCCCCGCCCTTGCCGGTATTGCCGGCGCGAGCCCGTCCGACCTGGCCACCCCGCTGGCCGCCGGCAAGCTGGCCACCAGCGTGGCCGGCATGGCCGGGGCCGATCCTACCGCCCTAGCGGTCGGCAAGACCGCACTCGATACGGCCGCGGCCGTGCAGGCCGGCGGTGGCGTCGAGGCGCTGGCGGGAGGTGGGGTCGCCATCGCCGCCCAGGCCAGTCCGGAGGTAGCCAAGGCGCTGGCCGTGGCCGGCCAGGCGCAAGCGGTGGCCGGCCAGGCGAAAGCCCTGGCCGATGTCGCCGGCAGCAAGCTGGCATCGGCGCCGTCCTCACTGACGCAGGCGGTGCCGGCGGCCGTGGCCGCCCCCGCGCAACTGGTCATCGCCGAGCACCCGCTGGCCGGGCAGGCGGTCAACGACTTCGCCACCCCGGAATCGCTGTTCATGCCCGCGCCGATCGACCCCTCGCGCGCGGCGCCGCCCAGCGCCGATCCGGCTGGCGCGGCCAGCGCCGGCGCGGCCGGCGGGGGCGGCGCCGCCAACTTCGTCGACGGCACGCGCCTGCTGCGTTTCTATTCGCCGCTGCAGGGCAGCAAGGCCCTGCTGATCGAATCGATGAGCGGCGTGACCTCGCTGTCGGAACAATACGTGTTCCAGCTCAACCTGCTGTCGAAAAATGCCTCGATCGATCTCAAGGATCTGATGGGCAAGAACGTCAGCGTCGGCGTCCAGCAAGCCGATGGCAGCGAGCATTTCATCAACGGTTACGTCAATTCCTTCGGTTTCACGCACTCGGACGGCGGCTTTGCCTTTTATCACGCCGAAATCGTGCCCTGGTTCACCTACCTGAAGCGGCGCGTGAACTCGCGCATCTTCCAGGACGAGACCGTGCTCGGCGTGCTCGACAAGATTTTCAAGGGCGATTACAGCGGCCTGGCCACCTACGAAGTTCGCACCAGCCAGACCTACAAGCCGGAAAACTACATCGTCCAGTACGATGAGACGGACGAGCATTTCACCAGCCGGCTGATGGAAAAGTACGGCCTGTTCTACTACTTCGAGCACAGCGCCTCCGGCCACATCATGGTCATCAGCGACGACTCGCGCAACAGCAGCTTTTGCCCGCCGCAAAAGAAGCATGCCGAGGTCACCTTCAACGGCGGCAACCGCACCCAGGACAAGGATAGCGTGACGGCGTTCACGGCCGAGCGCATGCTGCAGTCGACCAAGCTGGCCCTGAACACCTTCGACTTCAAGGCGCCCAACAGCATGCAGTACGTGGAGCAGCCGACCGTCTCGGTGCAGGGCGACGTGCCGTCGATGGAAATCTACGACGGCAATCCGGCCTTTTCGTACAAGAACAAGGACGACGGCAAGCGCGAGGCGCGCCAGCGCATGGAAGTGCTGGAATGGCAGGCCAAGATTTTCCACGGCGCCTCGGATTGCCGCGGCCTGATCGCCGGCCACACCCTGAAACTGCTGGAACACCACTGGTTCGACGCGGCCGACGGTACCGACAACGATTTCCTGGTGCTGTCGGTGCAGTACAACGCGCGCAATAACTACTTCCAGCGCGGCATGAGCGACGTGTACCGGAATACCTTCAGCGCGATCCGGCGCAAGATTCCGTACCGGCCGCGCCGCGCGCACCGTCCGCCGCAAATGCCCGGGCCGCAGACGGCCACCGTGGTCGGCCCGAAAGGCACCGAGATCCACACCGACGAATTCGGCCGCATCAAGGTCCAGTTCCACTGGGACCGCTACGGCCGCCGCGACGAGCGCAGCTCGTGCTGGATCCGCGTGTCGCAGCCGTGGGCCGGCCAGGGCTGGGGCACCATTTCGATTCCGCGCATCGGCCAGGAAGTGATCATCGATTACCTCGAAGGCGATCCGGACCGCCCGGTCTGTACCGGCCGCCTGTTCAATGCCGACCAGCCGGTGCCGTACGCCCTGCCCGACGCGGCCCACATGATGGGCTTCAAGAGCCGCTCGACCCCGGGCGGCGGCGGCTTTTCGGAAATGGTGATCCACGATTCCAAGGGCAAGGAGCTGATCAATATCCATTCGCAGAAGGATATGGTCACCACGGTCCAGAACAAGCAGGACACGCTGGTCCATGGTCCATCCCAGACCAATACGGTGAGCACCGGTTTCCACGTCACCACCGTCAAGCAGCACATCGAGACGACCTCGGAAACGGCGCATATCCACCAGACCGCCAACAAGAACATCGAACTGACGGCCGAGACGGAGCACATCAAGCAAACCGCCAAGACCAACATCGAAGGCAAGGCCGAAACCGGGCATATCCACCTGACCGCCACCACCGACATTACCCTCGAAGTGGGCGCCAGCAAGATCATCATGAAGGCGGACGGCACCATTACCATCCAGGGGGTGCATGTGGACGTGATCGGCAGCAGCCGCATCGACCTGAACAAATAAGCAGACATGGACGACCAAGCAACCCGAGCCTATCACGCCAACGACCTCAGTTTCGACCTGCCCGCCGCGCTCAGGGACAAGACCATGCACATGTTCACGCTCAGCGACCAGGGCGCGAGCGAGTTCAGCCTGGTGATCTCGCATGCCGATACCCAGCCCGAGGAGGAGCTCGACGACTTCAGCTCGCGCCTGGTCCAGGAAATGGGGCGCGCCCTGCCCAAGTTCCAGCTCAGGCACAGCAAGGAGACGCTGCTCGACGGCGGGCCGGCGATCGACCTGGCCTATAGCTGGCGCAAGGATGGCATCTTCATGCACCAGCGCCAGGTGATCGCCCTGATGCGGGGCACGGCGCCCGACAGCACCCAGGCCATCATGATCGCCGCCACCTGCCTGGCAAGCTTCGGCGACGGCTGGAACGCCACCTTCGACCGCCTGCTGGCCAGCGTGCGCCTGCGCCGCCCCCTGGCGGCGGCCGGCGCGGACAGTGCCGCCAATGCGCCAGGCACGGCCACGGGACCGACCGCGCCCTTCATCTTCGCGCTGTCCGAACGGCGCCGCCTGCTCAATGTCTTCGCCGACCGCGACGAAGCTTGCCGCAAGACCGACGCGCGCGAAGTCGAACAGAATGCCTGGACTTTCTTCGATGCCGATGGCGAAGCCCTGCAAGCCCAGTTCGTGGTGCCCAATTCCGGCACCCTGTGGCGCAAGGCCGGCAGCTATCTGCTGGCACCGCCCGAAACGGCCGGCGCCACGCCGCTGGCGGACTGCCTGCCGCAGGGCGTGGTGCTGCAGGCGCTCGCGCCGGCCCTGCCGTTCGCCAGCATCGACGAGGTGCGCGCCTACTTGCTGGCGCGCGCCGGCGGCGACGGCGCGGCGCTGCCCGGTCCACCGAACAGGCACGGTTGAGCGATGCCGCAAGCAGCGAGAATCACCGACCCGATCGGGCATAGCCCCACCATGAGCTGGCTGCTCGCAGGTTTGCTTGCGGGCGCCGCCATCGCGATCGCCGCGGTGGCCATTGTCGGCACCGGCGGCCTGGCCGCGGTCGCCATCGTCGGCGGCGCCGCCGCCATGGGCGCCGGCCTGTGCGAAGCGATGAGCACCATGAGCTGGGCGCCCAAGGAAGTATGCGGCTTCATCGCCGGCGTCGGCTCCCTCAATGTCTTTACCAACAAGCGTCCCGCCGCCCGCGCCCACGTCGACATGACGACCTGCTTCAAGCATGCGCCGCCGGCGCCGCTGCCGATCGCCACCGGCAGCGGCACCGTGTACATCAACGGCCAGCCGGCGGCGCGGGTCGACGATACGATCGTCTGCAGCGCGGTGATCACGTCCGGCTCGAACAATGTGTACATCGGCGGCGGCACCCAGAAAACCGACGACATCTTCCCCGAAGACCTGGTGCCGGGCTGGGTCCACGGGGCCTTGCTGGTGGTCGGGCTGGGCAGCGCCATCGTGCTGGCCGGCCCGTTCATCGCCGTGGCCGGCCTGGCCGGCGGCATCGCCGGCGGCATCGGCGGCGACTGGCTGGGCGGCGAGATCTTCGGCGAAGGCTCGGACGGCCAGAAGTGGTCGGCGCTGGGCGGCAGCGTCATCGGCGGCCTGCTGGGCGCCAAGGGCGGTTCCACGCTCGCCAACAAGGTCATTCCCAAGCCGCTGTCGGAAACCCAGGGCTTCCTCAAGGGCGGGCTGGGTGGCATGAAGGAAGCGGCCCAGAACCGCGCGGCCCTGGCCAAGGAACTGTCCGAAGCCCGTGTCGATGCGATCAATAACGCGCCGAAAACCGATTTCGAGAACGGGCGCAAGCCGGTCAAGGCCTCCACCGTGGTCGACAAGCGCACCGGCAAGGTGTACCAGGAGGATTCCGGCTATCCCCTGCCGAAAACCGAGGATATCCATCCGACCCTGCGCGAGCGCATGCCCAAGCCAAGCCTGGAAGAGGCCCACGTGCCGGAAAACTGCGCCGAATTCAAGGCTGCCAACAAGGCCCTGAAAGATGGCGCCAGGATGGAAGACCTGGAAATGTATACTATCAACCGGCAAAAGGGCGGCGCCCCCCGTTGTGCCAACTGCATGGTCACGACCAAGGGCGCGCATGCCATCACCGATCACTGACGTTCATTGCTACCTTCGATTCCCATGACTTATTCCGACCAAACCCTGGCCATCCTCCATGACGCCGGCTGGAGCGAGGAGCGCCGCGTGCCGGCCGAGGCCCTGCGCGAGCGGCTGGCCGCGGCCGGCTTTGTTCCCCATCCCGCCGCCCTGGCCTTCCTGACCCGCTTCGAGGGCCTCGGCTTCACCCATCCCTCCAGCAAATACGAGGATGGCAAGAACACCTGTCATTTCGACCTGGACCGCGTCATCGGCCAGGTCGACGTGGACGATATCGACGATTTCAGCGCCAGCGTCGGCACCCGCCTGTGTCCGGTCGGCGAGATCAACCGCGGCAATTCGATTGTCGCCATCGGCGAGGATGGGCGGGTGTTTTCCTATTACAGCCCGTTCATCGCGCTGCAGACGCGCACGGTGGACGAGGCGATCGCGCATTTCCTGAGCGAGGGAAAGGCCATTGCCACCCGCGCCTACGACGGCAATCCCCTGTCCTTCGCCTGATCCCCCGGTCGCCGGCCGCGACCGCTGGCGCGACCACGCTGCGCAGCCCCTGCGGCGCGTCATCGATGCGCCCTTCCCGCTCCTCATGCATTCCGCATATCTTGCGACGTGGCAATGTCAATACCGTGAATGCAAATGAGATTGATTAACGTTTACGCACATGAGAGATTTCGCTATAATTTGCCACAATTATTTGAGGAGTTAATCTTGAAGCAACAACAATCGCAACAGCCAAAAAGCCTTCGTAGCAAGAGCGACATGACGTTCAATACGATGAAGAAAACCAGTATTGCCATGGGCATTTCCAGTGCCTTGTTGATGATGCCGTTCAGCGCCAGCGCGCAGACGGCCGCAGCCGCACCATCGGAAAAGGACAGCAAAGTCCTGCCGGACGTGGTCGTCTACGGCAAGTACCTCGACCCGAACCCGAACGCCGAAGTCGGCGCGCCGTACAAGGCGAAAACCTCGGGCGATTCGCGCCACACCCGTCCGCTGGCCGAAACGCCGCAGACCATCTCGGTGATCACCAAGGCCGCGATCGATGATTCCGGCATGACCGAACTGAAACAAATCCTCAGCGCCCAGCCAGGCATCACCCTCGGCACCGGCGAAAACGGCAATGCCTTCGGCGACCGCTACATCATCCGCGGCCAGGAAGCGCGCAGCGACGTGTTCGTCGACGGCTTGCGCGATCCGGGCATGACCACCCGCGAAAGCTTCGCCATCGAGCAGCTGGAAATTTCGAAAGGCCCGAATTCGAGCTTCGCCGGCCGCGGCACCGCCGGCGGCGCGATCAATGCGATCACCAAGCAAGCGACGCTGGACAAGGACTTCCAGCGCGTCACCGTGGGCGTGGGCACCGACAGCCACAAGCGCGTCACCGCCGACTTCAACAAAGGCTTCGGCGACAACTTCGCCCTGCGCGCCAACGTGCTGTACGGCGACGAAGACGTGCCTGACCGCGCGCCGTCGAGCCGCACCCGCAAGGGCGTGGCCGTGTCCGGCCTGTGGGAAGTGGACAAGGACCTGTCCGTCACGCTCGACTACTATGGCCTGCGCACCGACGACAAGCTGCCCGACCTGGGCCACTTCCTGGTCGGCGCCGTGCCGAACCGCGTGCCTGCCAAGGACGTGCCGGTGTACGCCCAGTCGAACGATTTCCTCAGCTCGGACGTCGACACCATCACCGCGCGCGTGAACTGGAAGCTGGCGCCCAACCTGACCCTGACCAGCCTGACCCGTTACGGCCAGTCCGGCAATTCCTACGTCACCACCGGCGCATCGAGCAACACGCGCTATGTCGGCGCCACCGCCGACACCACCCAGTCGTTCGTCAGCGCCGCGCTCGACGGCGGCCACACCGGCTGGCAGGACGTGGATTACTTTGCCCACCAGAGCAATCTGCGCTGGGACAAGCAAATCATGGGCATGAAGCATGAATTCATCTTCGGCGCCGAATACACCGACCATCAAGTCGTGTCGGGCAACTTCACGGTCGCCAACACCGGCGCGTTCAATTGCCGCAGCGCCGTTGCCGTCGGTCCGAACAATGCCCGCTGCTTCAACGTCAATGGGGTACCGGTTGCCGACCTGACCAACTTCGCCGGCCGCAGCAGCACCCGCAACAGCTGGAACCAGGACTGGCAAGTCAAGACGTTCTCGCTGACGGCGATGGACACGGTCGACCTGACCGACCGCCTGACCGCCTTTGCCGGCATCCGCGCCGACCGCTTCGACCTGTCGCTGGCACGCCGCAACGCGGCCACCAACGTGATCACGGGCGACTACAGCTACACCGACACCCTGGTCAACGGCCACGGCGGCGTGAGCTTCAAGGTGATGCCGAAACTGATCGTCTACGGCAGCGCGGCGACCTCGCAGGATATCAACGGCGGCGAAGCCGATTCGGGCACCAACAGCGGCTACGGCGGCGCGGTGCTGTACCAGAACAAGATTGCAGGCGCCAAGCCGGAAACCTCGGTCAACCTGGAACTCGGTACCAAGTGGAACTTGCTCAATGACAAGCTGCTGGCCACCGCCGCCGTGTTCCAGACCAAGAAGAAGGATGTGATGGAAGGTGCGAACTACGACACCGCCGGCACCTTCAACACCGGCAAGAACAAGGTACAAGGCGTGGAATTCGGCCTGACCGGCAACATCACCGAAGACCTGACGGCCCAGGTCGGCGCTGCCGTCATGAGCTCGAAAGTAACCGGTTCGTCGGTCCCGGCCGGCATCGGCCGCGAACTGGCCAATTTTGCCAAAAAATCGTTCTCGGCCCAGGCCAAGTACCAGCTGACCGATAGCTTCTCGTTCGGCGCCGTGGCCCGCTACGAAAGCAACCGCTGCGGCGGCCAGCCTGACACCGCTGCCGGCTACACCGCCAGCAACCAGTGCGCGCAGCCAGTGCCGTCGTTCACCGTGTTCGACGCGTTCGCCGCCTACCGCTTCTCCAAGAAGCTGGACCTGCGCGTGAACGTGCTCAACGTCGGCAACAAGGACTACTTCACGGCCGTGTACCGCTCGGGCGCCTTCCTGTACAAGGGTGATGCGCGCGCGGTCCGCGTGGCGCTGAACTACGAACTGTAAGCGCGGGCCGCGTCTAGTCTCGCGTCTAGTCTCGCGTCTAGTCTCTTAAGCAGTCAGCAACTTCGATACAATGCCGGGTAACCCCCGGCATTTTTCATTTAATGATGACCACACCACTCCCTGGCGCCCAGCCGCCTCTTGGCAAGATCCCCGCCGAAATCGGCTGCGCCGCCGACTACGAATTGCTGGCCCAGCGCTTCATGGCGCCGCCCAGCTACGATTACGTTGCCGGCGGCAGCGGGCGCGACCTGACGGTGGCCGCCAACCTGGCCGCGTTCGCGCGCTGGGACATCTATCCGCGCCTGCTGCGCGACGTCAGCGCCGGCCACACCCGCATCAACGTCGCCGGCCAGCAATTCGCCCATCCGGTGTTCCTGGCGCCGGTCGCGTTCCAGAACCTGGCGCACGGCGCCGGCGAGCTGCAAAGCGCGCGCGCGGCCCATGCGGTCGACAGTTGCCTGGTCAGCAGCACCTTGTCGTCCTGCAGCCTGGAAGACGTGGCGCGCGGCGCCGGTCCGCAGCGCTGGTTCCAGCTGTACTTCCAGCTGCGCCGCGACGACACGCAAGACTTGCTGGCGCGCGCCGTCAAGGCCGGCTACAGCGCCATCGTGGTCACGCTCGACGCCCCGATCCAGGTGCCCAGCAACCGCGCCCTGCGCGCCGGCTTTCGCATGCCGGCCGACTGCGTGGCGGCCAACCTGCGCGGCTACGCGCCGGCCGACACGCCGCCGCTGGCACCCCAGCACAGCCGCATCTTCCAGGGCATCATGGGCACCGCCCCGACCTGGGACGACCTGCGCTGGCTGATCGGCCAGACCACCCTGCCGGTGCTGGTCAAGGGCGTGCTGCACCCCGACGACGCGGTGGCCCTGCGCGCCATCGGGGTGGCCGGCGTGGTGGTGTCGAACCATGGCGGGCGCACCCTCGACGGCGCGCCGGCCAGCCTGGACGTGCTGCCGGCCATCCGCGCCGCCACCGGTCCCGGTTTCCCGCTGCTGTTCGACGGCGGCATCCGCTCCGGCACCGATATCTTCAAGGCGCTGGCGCTGGGCGCCGACGCGGTGCTGATCGGGCGCCTGCAGATGTACGCGCTCAGCGTGGCCGGCGCGCTCGGCGTGGCGCACATGGTCAAGCTGCTGCGCGAGGAACTCGAAGTGTGCATGGCGCTGGCCGGCTGCGCCACGGTGGGCGAAATCGGCAGCGGCGCCGTGCTGCGGCGCCAGGACGCGCCATGCTGACCATCCTCGACGCCGTATTGAGCAAGGACGAGGTGCGGCAATTTCGCGCCTACCTCGACCAGGCCGCATGGCAGGATGGCGCGGCCACGGCCGGCACCCTGGCGCGCTCGGCCAAGAACAATGCCCAGATCGACGACAGCGCCGAAGTGGCGATCAGCCTGGGCAAGCACATCCTGCGCACGCTCGGCAACACGCCGCTGTTCATCGCCGCCGCCCTGCCGCGAAAGATTTATCCGCCCAAATTTAATCGCTACGCTGTCGGCGAAACCTATGGCACGCACGTTGATAGCGCAGTGATGCAGATTCCGAACACGCACCTGAGCCTGCGCAGCGACCTGGCCGCCACCCTGTTCCTGTCCGAGCCGGACGAGTACGACGGCGGCGAACTGGAAATCGACACCGAATTCGGCGTCCAGACCGTCAAGCTGGGCGCGGGCGACATGGTGCTGTACCCTGCCTCGAGCCTGCACCGCGTCACGCCGGTCACGCGCGGGGCGCGGGTCGCCTCGTTTTTTTGGATAGAAAGCCTGGTGGGCGACGATGCCGAGCGCACCTTGCTGTTCGACCTGGACCAGACGATCCAGAACCTGACGCCCGGCCTGGCGGCGGACGACCGCAATCTGCTCAAGCTGACCGGGATTTACCATAATCTGCTGCGCCGTTGGGCAGCGACCTGATTTTCAAATAGATAAGGAAACACAATGACCTCGACCTTCGCCAAACTGGCCCCGCTCGCCCTCGTCTTCGCCGTCAACGGCGCCTGGGCCCACGGTGACGTGAAATGCACCACGCGCCCGAAATCGGAATGGAAGCCGCACACCGAACTGCACGAAAAACTGACCAGGGAAGGCTGGGTCGTGCGCCGCATGGAAGCGACCCCGAGCTGCTACGAAGTGTATGCCAAGGACCCGCAGGGCAAGCGCATCGAAGCCTTCTTCGACCCGGTGACGTTCGCGCGCGTTGAAGAAAAATAAGCGCGGCGCACCCACGCTGGAACCGGGCAAGCTGACAGTCTGGGATGCGCCGGTGCGCCTGCTGCACTGGTCGCTCGTGGCGGCCATGGCGGCGGCCTGGGTGACCAGCGACCAGGTCGGCGTGGCGCACGAATACATCGGTTATGGCGCGGCGGCGATCGTCCTGGCGCGCCTGGCCTGGGGCTTCGCCGGCAACCGCTATGCGCGCTTTGCGCGGTTCGTGCGCCCGCCGGCGCCCACCGTGCAATACCTGCGCGCGGTGGCCAGGGGCCGCGCCGCGCGCCATATCGGCCACAATCCGCTGGGCGGCTGGATGGTCGTGGCCCTGCTGGCCTGCGTCGCCCTGCTGGCCGTGAGCGGATGGGCGCTGGGCACTGACCTGCTGTGGGGCTATGCCTGGCCGGTGCGGGTGCACGCGGCGCTCGCCTGGCTGCTGGTCGCGCTGGTGACGCTGCACGTGGGCGGCGTGCTGCTGACCAGCTGGCAGCACCGCGAAAACCTGGTCGGCGCGATGATCACGGGGAAAAAGAATCCGCCGGCCGAGGGCGACCTCGATTAACGTCCGGCTGGCGCCGCGCCCGACGCCATTTGCCCCAGCAGCCAGTGCAGCCCGGCCAGATGCTGTTGATCGTGGCTGCACAGGTAATGCACCAGGCCCTTGACCGTTACCGGGCCGTAACCCTCGAACACGCCACGCCGCTGCCACTGGCTCTCGGTCAGCCCGGCGATGGTCTGCGCCGTCCGCTCCCTGGCCTCGCGGAACGCCTCGAAGACCTGTTCCACCGATGCGTCGGGGTAGCCGCGCTCACGCGCCACGCGCTCGCTGTCGATCGATACCAGCAGCGGATTGTCTTCCTCGAGCAGGCGCCGCAGGCGCAGCTGATAGCCATCGATTTCGATGTCGCGGACATGGCAGATCTGTTCGATCGGCGTGAACCGCTCGCTCGGTATCCCTTCCCACGACGGCGGCGCCCAGGCGGCATATGCGCTCGGAATGGTCGCGTACAGCGCGGCCAGCTCGGACGGAAACCTGCGCAAGGCGGAAACGACGAATTCATGCACCATGGACTCCTTTCACGTAGGGGCGCCGCGCGCCCGGCCGCAAGCGTTGCGGCCCGGTAAACATACCACGTCCCCCCTACCACGTCCCCCGGCATGCCTGACTGGCCAATGATACGCCGTGAGCGCGCCGGCCGGATCAGCCAGCCAACCGCGCCGCATCATCAACCGCATGGCGATGACGGCGCCGACATTTAGCCGGTTGCGAAAGATTTTATTCAGAAAGCATGCGGCAAGCCGGCGCCGCAGCATTATGAAGCGCATCGCTTTTAATATATCGTTATTTACCAATATTATATAAGTCCGAGATGCCGGATAAAAAACACCGAAATACATGCGGCATGCATGACAATCCTGAAAAGAGCAATTTCATTCTATAAATGAGGCATTGAATTTCATATTCTCTCCGGACCCCAACAACCGGACGATCGTGTTCCAATGCCAAACAATCTCGTATCCATCAATGAAGCGTTCAGCACATTCGAAGTGCATGAATCGAAGGTCCGTTCCTACTGCCGCGACTTTCCCGTAAAAATCCGCCACGCCAAGGGCTCGAAGATCCACAGTGTCGACCAGCAGGTGTATGTGGATTTTTTCGCCGGCGCCGGCGCGCTCAATTACGGCCATAACTGCGAGCCGCTCAAGGAAAAGCTCAAGGCGTATCTCGACAACGATGGCATCACGCACAGCCTGGACTTTTATACGGAAGCCAAGGAAGACTTCATCCAGACCTTCCAGGAGCAGATCCTGCACCGCCGCGGGATGAAGTACAAGGTCCAGTTCACCGGCCCGACCGGGACCAATGCCGTCGAGGCGGCGCTGAAACTGGCGCGCAAGGTCACCAAACGCAGCAACGTCATCGCGTTTTCCAACGCCTTTCACGGCATGAGCCTGGGCTCGCTCGCCGCGACCAGCAACCCGAAAAAGCGCCAGGGTGCCGGCGTGGCGCTCGGCGGCGTGACGTTCATGCCGTATGAAGGCTATCTGGGTGAGCAGGTCGATTCGATCGACCTGATCGCGCGGATGCTGCAGCCCGGCAGCGGCGTGGAAGCGCCAGCCGCATTCTTGGTTGAAACCATTCAGGGCGAAGGCGGACTGCGCTGCGTCAGCGCACGCTGGCTGCAACGCTTGCAAGCCCTGGCGCACGAGCATGGCGCCTTGCTGATCATCGACGATATCCAGTCCGGCTGCGGCCGTAGCGGGCGCTTTTTCAGTTTCGAGGGCATGGGCGTGACGCCCGATATCGTGTGCCTGTCGAAATCGCTGAGCGGTTACGGTTTGCCGTTCTCGATGAACCTGATCAACCCGGATCACGACGTGTGGGAACCGGGCGAACACAACGGCACCTTCCGGGGCAATAACCTGGCCTTCGTGACGGCCAAGGCTGCCATCGATACCTTCTGGAGCGCGCCCGCCTTCGAACGCGAGCTGCAGCAGAAAATCGTTTATCTGCACAGCCGGCTCAAAGCGCTTGCCGAACGCAGCAGCGAATACATTCCCGAAGCCCGCTTCCTCGGCCGCGGCTTCATGTGCGGCATCGACGTGGGCAGCGGCGAAGTGGCATCAAACATTTCGCAGGCGGCCTTCCGCGCCGGGCTGATCGTCGAAACCTGCGGCGTCCACGGCCAGGTCGTCAAACTGCTGCCGGCCCTGACGATCGAGTACGAGGTGCTGGTGCAAGGGCTCGATATGCTCGCGGCCGCGTTCGAGCAAGTGATCGGGATTGCCCGCTATTCCGAGGAGAAGGCAGCATGACGGCCCAAGCCGAAGCGGTGATCCGCTATGCGACGCTGGACGACATGGAGGAAGTTGCCGCCCTGTTCGATTCCTACCGCCAGTTCTACAACGAAGAGCCGAACTACGTGGGCTCCCTGCACTTCCTGCGCGAACGGGTGTTCCTGGGCGAATCCCAGGTCATCGTGGCCGTGGTCGGGGATGAAATCGCCGGTTTTACCCAGCTGTTCCCCAGCTTTTCCAGCGTGACCATGCAGCGCCTGTGGATCCTCAACGATCTGTATGTGAAACAGGCGTTTCGCAGCCTGGGCATCGGCGAAAACCTGCTCCAGGGCGCGGCCAATTTCGCCCATCAGGCTGGCGCCAAGCAACTGTTCATCGAAGGCGCGGTGGATAACCTGCGCGCCTGCGCCCTGTACGAGCGGTTCGGTTTCATCCGCAATCGCGGCTATTACTACTATCACTATCCCTTGCATGCGGCGGCCACCACCCCGGATGAGCAGATCAACGTCGTACCCACCGCAAAGTAGAAACCATGGCATCGCATATTTATAATCTGTTGGGAATTGGTTTTGGACCGTCGAACCTGGCGCTCGCCATTTGCCTCGAAGAAGAAGCTTCACTGGCCAATGTCCGTTTTATCGAAGCCCAGGAAAGCGCCGTTTGGCAAAAGGACATGCTGCTGCGCGGATCGGATATCCAGAATAACCCGATCCGCGACCTGGTGACCTTGCGCAATCCGAAAAGCCACTACACGTTTATTAATTATTTAAAAGAAAACGAGCGCCTGCTTGAATACCTGAACCTGGGACTGGAATATCCCCTGCGCAAGGAATTCGCGAATTATATCGAATGGGTATCGGCCAGTTTCGCCGCCATCGTTCAATACAATACCCGGGTCCAGTCGATGAGCATGACCGACATCGACGGCGAGCAGGTATGGGAAGTGATTTGCCACGGCGGCGAACGCCTGCTGGCGCGTTCGGTGATTGTCGGCACCGGCAGGGCATCGAACATTCCGGACCTGCTGGCGCCCCTGCAAGGCAAGAACGTCTTCCACCTGACCAAATACCTGAGCCACATTGCCGCCCTGCCCCCAAGCTGCGACAAGATCGGCGTGCTGGGCGCCAGTCAAAGCGCGGTCGAATTGCTGCTCGATTTGATGGACCGCTTTCCGGACAAGCAAATCTATTCGCTGCAGCGCGGTTTCGGCTTCCGCCTGAAGGACACCAGTCCGTTCAGCGACCGCGTCTACTTCCCGGAATTTATCGATTACTTCTATGGCCTCAAGCCGGCCGCCAAGACCCATCTGAGCAACCAGCTGCGCGGCACCAACTATTCCTCGGCCGATGGCGACGTGATTCACCAGCTGTACGTGCGCATTTACGAGGAAAAGCTGCACGGCAAAAACCGCTTCCATCTGCTGACCAACCAGGCGATCGACAGCGCCGCCAGCCTGGACAGCGGCGGCGTGACAATGGCGCTGCGCGAGGTCAATACCGGTGAAACCTCGTCGCTGGAACTGGACGCACTGGTGCTGGCAACGGGCTTCCTCGATTTTTCGGCGGCGCCGCGCGGCGAACCGTATCCGCGCCTGCTGGCTACCGTTGCCGATCAGCTTCCGCTGGACGATAACGGGGTCGTCGCCGTCGAACGGGACTACAGCGTGCGCCTGAAAAACCCGGCCGCCCCGCGCCTGTTCCTCAACGGCCTGTGCGAGTCGTCGCATGGACTGGGCGATGCGGGCTCGTTCAGCCTGGTTTCGCTGCGCGCCAAGGTCATCGCCGACAGCCTGCTGGCGCCGCGCCCGGCGCGTGCCGCCGCGCCGGCGCACCCGGCCGGCGCGCAGGTGGAACGCCTGGCCGCCGTCGAGGCGTAATCGGGAACACGATTCCTGCAATGTGATTCATATGGGCGCGCGTGCAATCCCTGCGCGCGGCCCATCCAATGGGAGATGCACCGTGTTTTCACCCGCACTTGTCTACATCATGGCCGTGATCAGTCCCGGCCCCAATTTCATCCTGGTGAGCCGGTTTGCCGCGTCCAACTCGATTTCCGCCGGCATCGGCGCTTCCCTCGGCATCTGGTGCGTCGGCCTGATTTTTTCGACCTCGTCGATACTGGGCCTGGCGCTGCTGTTGAACCAGTTCCCGGCCATGAACAAGATCGCCGGCATCCTGGGCGCGCTGTACCTGCTGTATATCGCTTATCTGCTCATCAAAAGCGCCTTGCACAGCAAGAAGCAGCAACGCGACAACGCCGCGGCGGCGCCGCTCGATGGCGCGCCGGCCGCCGAGCCGTCGCACACCTTCTTCAAAAGCTTCAAGATGGGCTTCATCACCAATATCACGAACATGAAAACGATCGCGTTCATGATCAGTATTTTTTCATCGTTCCTGGCGCATTCCTCGACGACGATGGACAAGGTAACGATCATCGCCATCTGCAGCACCTTCGAAATCCTGTGGTATTCGTTTGTCGCCTTTGTGTTCGGCCAGGATGCGATCCGCCGCATTTACCTGAAATTCAACAGCTCGATCGACCTGTTCCTGGGCCTTGTCCTGATCTTATTCGCAGCCAGCAATATCATTTCCCTATGATTCCCTCCACACCCGAACTCTCCACGCCGCCCCTGGTCTACGCTATCGACGACCGGATGGTGATCCTGACCGATTACGTCGGCGCGATTCCGCAGGGCGGCAGCGGCCTGGTATTCTGGAACGCGGGCAAGCCTTACCTCGCGTATATGACACCATCGGCGCTGCCGGCGACACGCAGGCGGCCCAGCGCGCGCGCCGACAGCGCCATCCTGGAACAGGCCCGCAAGATGTTCCTGGCGCCGCCGCGGCGCGCGCAGCCGCCGGAGCGTGTGCATGCGCATGCCGATGCGTCCATGAGCATGTCTCTGTAAATACCGGCGTCCCCGGGTTGCCGGGACAGGCGCTTATCGCTTGCCCTTGTACACCCGGGGCGTCACCCCGTAACAGGCCTTGAGCCAGCGCGTCAAATGGCTTTGATCGGCGAAACCGGTGATCAGCGCGATCGACGATGGGTTGCCGCCCTTGCGCAACAGGGTCTTGGCCATCGAGGTGCGGCGTGCCTGGACAAAGGCGATCGGCGTCACCCCGGTCATCTTGCGAAAGCGCCGGATGAAATGAAAGCGGCTCAGGTTCGCGATATCGGCCAGCTCTTCGACCCGCAGCGTATTGCCGATATTGGCGTCGATATACTCGATCATGCGCGACATGCCCGGAAAGCCGTGCATCAGATCGGGCGTGTTGTCTTGAAAACCGCGCCCATGACGCGCCGCGATATCGAAAATCAGGGCTTCCATGATGCTGTCGTAGGCCAGCGGTTCGGTCGCCATGGCCAGGGTGTCGAGCGCCAGCTTGAGGCGCTGGCCGAGCACGGGATCGCTGACCACGGGGTCCGGAAAATACACGGTGCAACCGACGATCTGTTTCATGGCATCGGTGGCAACGAAAATATTCCGGTAAATGACACCGCTGCGTTCGGCCGCCTCGCCGGTGTGCACCTGGTCGGGATTGATGAATACCAGGTCGGTGCTGGTCGCATAACGCTCCGCGCCGCGCCAGTGAAACCGCTCCACGCCCCTTTCGACAACGCCGATCACATACCCGTCATGCACATGGGGAGAAAACACCTTGCGCACGATCTGCGCCCGAAACAGCTCCACATCATCGCGGTGTTGAGCGGACTGGAATTCAACCACTTCTCCAAACTCGCTGAAGATCTCTTGATCGCGTACCAGCATGACACTTTGACTCCAGAATCTGCATCCATCGCCGGCGCGAGCGCAGGCATGGCGCGGCGCCGGCTATTAAAAAACCATTCTATGTTAAGACGGCAAGATCAATAACATGATTAGAGGATGCCCTCCAAAAACCCGCCGGCCAGGCCGGCACCGGCGCGCCGGCGCTCAGCGCCCGGGCCTCATCCGCGGCGGCAACGCGCCTCCGGCGTCGGCGTCACCACAAACGAGTGGTGCGAACCATACTCGCCGCGAATCGCCTGGGTGCCCGATGCGCCGGCATTGGGCCCGATGATGTAGGTATTCGCCTTGGCGATGCCGCCGTCGGCGTAGGCCGCGATATCGGTGGTGGCATTGCCGTACGCACGCACGATGTTCAGGCCCACCACATCGCGCAAATGGCGCACGTAATCGGTTTTGAATTTCTGGGTATCGGGCGGAATCGGGCCGTCGCCGTACGGATTGGAGTGGTAGTGCCAGCGCCCGACCTTCTGGATATCGAGCCACTCCAGGCCATCCTTGGTGACCCAGTACGGCCGCGCGGTCAGGAAGATCACCTGGTAACCCTTGTCCCGGTAAGCGTTGACCACTTGCGGCGCGTAGTAATACGGCGTGGCGGTCTTGACGCCGACATAATCGGCATAGGCTTCGAAGTCATTGATGGTCAGGGTGCCGTCGATGTCGAACAGCACCGCATCACGGCCCGGATCGACCACGCTCAGGTAGCCGGTAGTCGAACTCAGATCGCCTTCCACGACGAAGCGCACGACATAGTCGCCCACCGGCCGCACGCCCAGCGGCACGTTGATCTTGCCGTCGCTGTCGGTCACGTAATTGCCGACGTACTGCCATTGCGACATGCCGGTCCCGTACAGATACGCGTGCACGCGCTCGCCTTCCAGGTCCTTGTGCAGCAAGGCGTCGTAGTCGAACTTGCCCGTGATTGTTGCTTGCGAACCTGCCTTGACGATGGTGTCATGCGCCATATGCCAGGGCTTGTACAAACCCGCCAGAATGGTATTGCCGAATTTCGAGAACGTTTTCTTCGCGGGGCCGGAAAAAGCCGGTGGATTGGCCGCGGTGGTGTAATCGGGACAAGCGGCAACGGCAGGCAAGGCGGAAAAAGCACAGGCAATCGCAACACAGCGCGCAACAGGTTTCAACATGAAGGTCTCCTATGGATGATTGGAATAATCAGATGGCGTCACACAATTTTTAGATTGTGAACTGTCAACATTACGCTGGTGTGACGATTTACAAAATGACATTGGCAGCATTTCCTCTTGCTTATTCAAAAAACAAGATCGAGTGTTGTATAGGGTGGACGGACGGGCCGGTAAAACGGCGCGCGGCGTGCGAAGCGGCTCCGTACTGCGTCAGGCAAGCGCTTGAGCGGACACAACCGCTGACGAGCCGCCGCCTTGTAATCTGGCTGGACAGGCGCAGGTGCGCTGACAGGCACGGGCGTCCAGGCAGGCTGCCCGTGCCCGCATAGCGCCTGACTATGCCTTGCCCGCCAGCGCTGTCCGTCTTGCCGCAACGGCGCGGCGCGTGGCAAGGATCGAGCGTATCGCTTGCGGCGCAACCCATCAGGGGAACATCATGGCTATCAGAAACGATCTCAACGGTCTGCGCATGCAGCTGCCCGGCGCACCGGCAATCTACCTCATCGATCAGGGCATGAAGCGGCATATTCCCGATCCGACCACGTACAACAACCTGTTCCGCGACTGGAGCGGCATCGTACAGGACCCGCATCTGAATAATATCGATACGGGAACCCCGCTCAGCCACGGCGCCGTGCTGGCGCAGGCGCAGGGCGATGCGGCGGTGTACCTGATCGACCAGGGCGTGAAACGCCATATCGCCTCGCCAGCAACCATGGACCGCTATTATTTTGACTGGAACAAGATCCAGCACGTGGCGCCGATTCTGATCCGCTCGATCCAGAACGGCCCCACGATCGCCTGGCCGGCGTGAGGGCGCCATTGCGGCCCGGCTGCATCAGGGAGAGGGGCGGCGGCGCAAGCCGGCAATCGTATTCTCGCCCATCGCGCATGATTTCTGATAGGCTCGGGCCGCGAACCAAGCATCTATTTAGGATTGAATCACATGGTGAAGGCAACAAGCAGCGTGCAGGATCGCAAGCTGAGGGAATCCGAACAGCGCCGTAAAGACATCATCAAGGCGGTCCGAAAGCTGATCAAGGCTGGCGGTGCACGCGCGATTACCTTACGCAAGGTTGCCGAAGAAGCTGGGTTTTCCACCACCGTGGTGTACGCGCTGTTCGAGGACAAGGCCACGCTCATTACCCAGGCCATGGACAGCGACCTGCTCAACCTGGCCAAGGCCATGCGCGCCGCCACCGACCCGGCACTGCCGCCGATTGAAAATATCAAGCGCGCCGGCCGTGCCTATGTCAGGTTCGGCATGCTCCATCCCGACCAGTATGCCCTGGTGTTCCTGGAGCGCCGGCCCCATGCGCCGGTCGAAAGCGCCAAGATCGAACATGGCAACCAGACGCAGGACCCATACGCCTTCGGCCACCAGCTGTTCGCGGCCCTGGCCGCATCGGGCCAGGTGCGCGCCGACCGCCTCGATTCCATGGGCCAGATCTTCTGGGAAGGTATCCACGGCATGACCTCGCTGCGGCTCGTGTTCGGCGAAACCGAACAGTGGTTCGAACACGCCGCGTTCGACCAGCACCTTGAAGACTTGCTCGATGTATTGATGACAGGAATCCTCCACCGTTTCCGCCAATAAACGCCCGCAACAGCGCGAAAAATAAAACGTTGTTTTATTTTTGATACGTCGTTATTATCCAGAACATTGTTCCGATAACTATGCGGCTGCGAGGTGAACGGATGCGAACGGTACTGGGCATGGCGGTTTTCGCGATGGGCTTGTGTGGCTGTTCGGCATCGACCGGGGAGCCCGCCGCGGCCGACCTGCAACGGGCCCAGGCGGCACGCCCGAGCGACCCGCAACTGGCCGAACGCTACGAACGCTCGTGCATGGCCTGCCACGCCGTCGCGGCCAGCGGCGCCCCGCTCACCGGCTTCACCCCGCACTGGCAACGCCGTCTCGCGCAGGGCATGGACCAGATGGTCAGGCATGCCGCCGAGGGCCTCAACGCGATGCCGGCTCGGGGCCAGTGCAACGACTGCTCGCCCGACGACCTGCGCGCACTGACCAGCTTCATGAGCGCCGGAGCCGCACCATGAGCCCCCTGTCCCGGCGCCGCAGATTGTTCCTGAAAACCGGGGCGATGGCCGCGGCCGCCGGCCTGCTGGCCAGCCGCGCCACCCCGGCGGCGGCGGCAACCGCATCGACCGTCACCTGGAAAAACTGGTCGGACAGCGCGCAGTGCACGGCCCGCGCCCTGGTCGCACCGGCCGACGAAGCTGCCATCGCCGCGCTGCTGCGCGCGTCCGGCGGCGCTGTGCGCTGCGTCGGCGCCGGCCATTCGTTCACGCCCCTGGTGCCGACCGGCGGAACGATCCTGTCGCTCGACCGCCTTGCTGGCCTGCAGTCCCACGACAAGGCGGCCATGAGCGCCACCCTGCATGGCGGCACCCGGCTGTCGCAGGTGTCGCGCCAGCTCGACGGCGCCGGCCTGGCGCTGCGCAACCTGCCCGACATCGACATGCAGTCGCTGGCCGGCGCGATCAGCACCGCTACCCACGGCACCGGCGCCGCGCTGCCGGCGCTGCACGCGGACGTCATCGCCATGCGCATCGTCTCGCCGCAGGGCGACGTGATCGACTGGCAGCACGAGCGCCACGCCGACCAGATGGCGGCCGCGCGCGTGTCGCTGGGCAGCCTTGGCATCATCACCCGGATCACGATGCGCGTGGTGGCCGCGCACAACCTGCGCCGCAAGGTCTGGCTAAAGCCGGTCGAAGAGATGCTGCAGCTGGCGCCGGAGCTGGCGCGTACCCATCGCCACTTCGAGTTCTACTACCTGCCGTTCACCGGCTATGCCGCCGCCATCACGCACGACGCCTACGCCGGCAGCGACATCCAGATGCCGCCGTCGCAAGACGAAGAGATGCTGCGCGACCTGCGCCAGCTGCGCGACTGGCTCGGCAAGTTCCCCCAATTGCGGCGCTGGAGTGCGGCCAGGCTGATCGACGCGGACCTGACCGAACACGCCACCAACCGCTCGTTTCGCCTGCTCTCGAACGTGCGTCCGACGCGCTTTAACGAAACCGAATGCCACGTCCCGCGCGAGGCGGGCATCGCCTGCGTGCGCGAGGTGATCCGCACGCTCGAACGGCGCAACGAGGTGTTCTTCCCGCTTGAATTTCGCTTCGTCAAAGGCGACGACGCCTGGCTCAGCCCCTTTTACCAGCGCGACAGCTGCTCGATCGCGGTGCATGCGGCGCACGGCGAAGCCTACGACTACCTGACCTCCGAGATCGGCCCGGTGTTTCGCAAACACGGAGGCCGTCCGCACTGGGGCAAGCTGCACAACTTCAGCTCCGCCGAACTGGCCGCGCTGTATCCGCGCTGGAAGGACTTCCAGGCGCTCAGGCAGCAGATGGATCCGCACGGGCGCATGCTCAATCCCCACTTGCGCGCCCTGTTCGGGGTGCCGGCATGAAGCGCCGCACGGCGCTGGCCGCCATCGGCTCCGGCCTGGCTGGCGCGGGCGTGCTGGCATTGCGCCCGCGCGCGCATGGCGCCCCGCATGACGCCTACTTCGCGCACATGGCCGCGGCACTGCGCGCGGCCGGCATCGCCACGCCGACCATGGTGCTCGACCGCGACCGCATGCTGGCCAATGCCGGCCAGGTCATGCGCAATATCGGCGCACGCATGGATCTGCGCCTGGTGGCCAAATCCCTGCCCTGCCTGCCCTTGCTCGACGACTTGATCGCGGCCATGCGCACGCAGCGCCTGATGGTATTCAACCTGGCCTACCTGGAGCAGCTGGCCGCGCAGCGCCCGGCACTCGATCTGCTGCTCGGCAAACCGCTGCCGGTGGCCGCCGCCGCCCAGTTTTACGAGCGTTTCAAGAATGGCGGCTTCGATCCGGCGCGCCAGCTGCAATGGCTGGTCGACAGTCCCCAGCGCATGGCACAGTACCGCGACCTGGCGCGCCAGCGCCAGTTGCAGCTGCGCGTGAATGTCGAAATCGACGTCGGATTGCATCGCGGCGGCGTTGCCAGTGCGGCCGCGCTGCAGCAGATGCTCGACATCGTCAAGTCGGAACCGCGCCTGCAGTGGTCCGGCATGATGGGTTACGACGCCCACATCACCAAGCTGCCCGATCTGCCGGGCGTACGTGCGGGCTCCCTGGCCAACGCGCTTGGCATTTACCGCGACTATGCGGCGCAGGCCGCGCGCGCGCTGCATGGCGGCGCGGCGCCGGCCGGCCTGACCCTCAACGCCGGCGGTTCGCCGACCTACCGCCTTCACGACGGCAAGGGCACGGCCAACGAAGTGGCGCTCGGCTCCGCCCTGGTCAAGCCGGGCGACTTCGACACCGAATTGCTGGGCGACCTGGCGCCGGCCGCGTTCATCGCCACGCCGGTCCTGAAGGCGCCGGCGCGATTCGACATGCCCAACGGGGTCGAATGGATCGGCGCCGCCGCCCGCGCGTGGGACGTGAACCAGTCGCGCGCCTGGTTCATCTATGGCGGCAACTGGCTGGCCGACCCGGTCTCGCCGCCCGGCATGGCGCCCAGCGGCCTGTATGGAACGTCATCGAACCAGCAGGTCCTGCTCGGCTCCGGCGCACAACAACTGCACGTGGACGATGTGATCTTCCTTCGGCCGCGCCAGAGCGAGTCCGTGCTCCAGCAATTCGGCGACATCGTCGTGATGGAGTCGGGCCGCATCACGCAGCGATGGCCGGTACTGACGCCCATGCCATAAGCACAAGGCCCCATAACACCAAGGAGACAAGATGCGAGCAATAGCGATGGTGATGCTGTCATGTACCTGGCTGGCGCCGGCATGGGCCGCGCCGGACACCGTACCGGGCCTGTGGCTCAGCGCCGACAAGGCCGCGGTCATCGCGTTCAAGGCTTGCGCGGAGCCGAAGGATGCGCTGTGCGGCACCATCGTCTGGGACAAGGACGCCGGCACGCCCGACGACGCATGCGGCGTCATGATCGCCAAACTGCGCACCTGGCAGGACGACGCCTGGCGCAACGGCTGGGTGCACGACCCGCGTACCAGGAAAAACTACAAGGGCATCGTGCGCACCAGGAACGATACGCTGCTGGTGCGCGCCTACATCGGCAGCGAACTGCTGGGCGAGACCGAGATCATGACCCGCGTGGCCAGCATTCCGGCCGGCTGCAAGGCGAAGGAGACGCCATGAACAGATTTGTCGTGCTGGCCGCCCTGGCGGGCGCCATCCACAGCGGGCAGGCCCATGCCGATGAACCGGCGATCCAAAGCTACGCGCTCGACATCGAAGCGAAGCTGCTCACCGACCGCAAGAACCGCGGCGTATCCGATACCTACAACCGCCCCGGCGCCGAGTTGACGATGGAAGCGGTGCACGAATCGGGCGTGGTCGGCTATCTGCAACTGGGCACGGTCCGCAAGGAGATCTTCCCCGGCACAAACGGCTTGCAAGTGACCGGGGCGCTCGGCTACCGCTGGGGCAATCCCGACGGCTGGCACTTCGGCGCGGGCCTGGCACAGGAGTGGTTCCCGGGTGCGAAGGTCAACGACGCGCCGACCGGCATCGACTGGACCACGGGCGAACCGACCGGCGTGACCAACACCAAATTCGATACCAGCTACGGCGTGTTCGAATTTGCCTATGGCGCCATCGAGGCGCGCTATCTGTATGTCCTGAGCGACGAGCTGCGCGGCAATAACACGGCCACCATCTGCGGATCGACCTATCTGCCGGCCGTGCTGGCCGGCGGCGACCCGGATAAGGCGATCGCCTGCTATGACGGTGGGTTGAAGCACTCGCGCGGCTCGCAGCTGCTCGACATCGGCGTCAAGCACAAGCTCGATGGCAGGAACAAGCTGGTCGCGCACATCGGGTTTCAAAAGATGCGCCACTTCCGCGATGCCGACCTGGTGGACTACAAGCTGGGCATCGTGCACACGCGCTGGGGCCTCGATTTTGGCGCGGAGGTGGCCGGCGCCGTCCTGCGCAACCGCGAACTGGCGGTGCTGCCCGATAGTTCAGGAAGCACGAGGAAGGTGGATCGGACGGCGCTGATCCTGTCGCTGGCCAAGCGTTTTTGACGGTCAATCCCAACCAGTACAAAGGAGACAACGATGGCATCGAACATTCCTTTCCGGCGCTTGACCCTGGCCATGGCGCTGGCGGCGACATGCGGCGCGGCCAGCGCCGACCCTTACCTGGTCGGGCGCGGCATGTCCGACATCACCGGCGAGGCCGCCGAAGTGGGCATGATGGGCTATGCCTCGCTCTCCCAGGTAAGCGCCGGCATCCACATGCGCCAGCGCGCCCGCGCCTTTATCGTGGCCGACCAGGCCAGCGGCAAGCGCATGGTCTTCGTCAACAACGACCTGGGCATGGTGTTCCAGGGCGTGCAGCAGGCGGTCCTCAGGCAGCTGCGGGCCAGGTACGGCAGCCTGTATGGGGCCGACAACGTGATCCTGACGGCCACCCATACGCACGCCGGGTCCGGCGGCTTTTCCCACTACGCGCTGTATAACATCACCACCTACGGTTACAACAAACGCAGCTTCGACGCCATCGTCAGCGGCATCGTGGCCGCCATCGACAAGGCGCACCGCGACTTGAAACCGGGCTCCATCGCCATCGGCAAGGGCCAGCTGACCGACGCCAGCAACAACCGCTCGCTGCCCGCCTACCAGCGCAATCCGCTGGCCGAACGTGAGCGCTGGAACAGCCCGATCGACCCGGACATGACGGTGCTGCGCTTCAAACAGGGTGCCGATGATGTGGGCGTCATCAGCTGGTTCGCCACGCACGGCGTATCGATGGCCCCCACCAACCGCCTGCTCAGCCCCGACAACAAGGGCTATGCGGCCTGGCGCTGGGAACATGACCTCAAAGGGGTGCGCTATAACGCGGACGGCGATTTCGTGGCGGCCTTCGCGCAGTCGAACGCGGGCGACATGACGCCCAACCTGAACCTCGACGGGACCGGCCCCACGCGCAATGAATTCGACAACACGCGCATCATCGGCGAGCGCCAGTTGCAGAAGGCACTGGCGATCTACAACGGTGCGCTCGAACCGCTGGCCGGCACGCTGGACTACCGCCAGCGCTTCATCGATTTTTCGCGCGTCAGCGTGGCCGCCAGTTTCGCCGACGGCCGCACGCGCGGCACCTGTCCGGCGGCGCTGGGCACCGCGTTCGCGGCCGGCACGGAAGATGGCCGTGGCCTGGATGGATTCAACGAAGGCGACCTGGCCGGCAATCCCTTCTTCCAGGCGCTTGGCGGCATCCTCACGCCCGCGCCGCAATGGGTGCGCGACTGCCATGGCGTCAAGCCGGTGCTGCTCTCGCCAGGCGTGCAGCAGCCCGTGCCCTGGTCGCCGGAAGTGCTGCCGGTGTCGATCGTGCGCATCGGCCAGCTGGCGATCGTGGCGGCGCCGGGCGAGTTGACCATCATGGCTGGCCGCCGCATCCGCGAGACCGTCCAGGCCGCGCTGGGCGACAGCGTCAGGCATGTCGTCATCGCCGGCTATGCCAACGCGTATTCCGGCTACATCACCACGCCCGAGGAATACGACGCCCAGCACTACGAAGGCGCCTCCACCCACTTCGGCAAGTGGACACTGGGCGCCTACCAGCAAAGCTACCACGAGCTGGCCACGGCGATGCGGCAAGGCTTGCCGGCCCATGCCAGCGCGCCCACGCGCGACCTCTCGGACAAGCAGCTGTCGTTCCAGACCGGCGTGGTGCTCGATAACACGCCGCTGTTCAAGGCTTTTGGCGACGTGGTACGCCAGGCCAATGCCAGCTACGTGCGCGGCCAGCGGGTCGATGTCGAGTTCTGGACCGGACACCCGAAAAACGACTTGCGCCAGAACGGCACCTTCCTTGAAGTGCAGCGCTGGGACGGCGCCGCCTGGCGCACCGTAGCCACCGACAGCGACTGGAACACCATCTACCGCTGGGTGCGGGTCGATCCGGTGTGGGGCAGCTCCAAGGCCGCCATTTCGTGGGACATTCCCGCCGATGCCGCCACCGGCCAATACCGGATCCGGCATGACGGCAACTACAAGAACGGCTGGGACGGCAGCATCCGCGCGCTGAGCGGCATCAGCCGCACGTTTCAGGTCAACTAGGCACACCTGCCTCGCTTTGGCCAATCGAACCTGGATTTTCAACCACCGGAGATCAGTATGCAGCACGTTTTACGTCTTGTTCTATCCTGCCTGTGCCTGGGCACCCTGTTTGGCAACGCGGCGCACGCCGAAACATATGTGTATGTCACCAACACCACCGCCGCCCCGGTGACGGTCCAGGTCAGTCAAAGCGGCGACGCCCAGCTTGCGCTGGGTAGCAGCTGGGGACGCGAAGCGAACGTGATTCCCGCCTATGCAACCCGGCGTGTGATGTGGATGAACCGGAATGTCGGCATCACCAATGGCAAGACGTTCTATTTCGACACCACCGTGAGCAGTGGCGACAGCAGTATGGTGCTGCGCCAGAAGCTGACCGGCACGCTCGTTTCGAGCAATCTGTGGCACTCAGCACGCGGCGCCGGCTTCAACGATCCATGGTACGGCGACCGCAACGTCCATCAGCGTGACACCATGTTCGCGCAAAAGGCGTCGGTGGCCTCTTACCGCGCCAAGTTCACCGGCGGTTACGACGATGTCCACTACGTGGTTCACAACAAGAACACGGTCGAGCCGGCAAGCGGGGCCGACGAGTTGAAGGTCCTGAGCTATAACGTCTGGGCATTGCCCGTGGTGGCCAACAACATTTGCGCGCGGCTCGACGAGATCGCCAATAACCTGGACGGCTACGACGTGGTCGCGCTGCAGGAAATCTTCGACAATGACTGCCGCGCGCGCTTCCTCGCCAAGGTCGGCGCCGCCTTCCCCTATCAGTCGCGCCTGGTCGATATTCCTTCAAACATCTTGCTCAACGGCGGCTCCATGGTGCTCAGCCGCTGGCCGATCATGGCCGACGATACCATCGTGTTCGACCGCTGCGTCGGCTCGGACTGCCTGGCCAACAAGGGCGCCAATTATGTCCAGATCCTCAAGAATGGCAAAGCCTACCACCTGAGCAATACCCATGCACCGTCCACCGATAGCGATGAAGCGCGCCAGGCGCGTTTTGATGCCCTCGGAAAAATCCGCACCATGCTCGACAGCAAAAAGATTCCCGCCTCGGACGCGCTGCTGATCGCCGGCGACATGAATATCAACAAGTACAAGTTCCCGGACGATTACGCGCGCATGCAGTCGATCCTGCGCGCATCGGCGCCGGCGAGCACCGGTTACGCCTATACGTACGACGCGGCGGTCAATGTCAACGCCACCAGCGTGGTGTCCGGCGGCAGCACCGAATACCTCGACTACATCCTGGTGGCGAACGAGAACAGGCAGCCGGTGCGCAAGGAGAACAACGTACGCGTCCTGCGCAGCCTGCGCGACGAAGTCTGGTACGCGCATGACTTGTCGGACCACTTCCCGGTGGCCGGCCTGTTCGCCTTCTGAGCCGGATGCGCACCGCCATCCTGATTGCCGCGTCGGCCACGGCTGTTTTGGCCGTCTATGCCTGTTTCGCGGGGCCGGAGCCGGCGCCCGATACGGTCACGCCGCCTCCGGCCGCGCCGGTGACGTTTGCGGCGCCGGCCGCTGCCGCAGGCGGGGCCATTCCGCGCGCGTCGGGCATGGAGCGGCGCGCGGCGGTAGCTGCAACGCTCGCAGCGAATGGCCCGCAGATGCTGCGCGAAGGACGCTTGCAAGACTGGTGGCGCTCGGGCCAGGCGCAATGCGGCGCACTCGGGATCGACGATTGCCAACGCTGGCTGCGCGATGCGATCGGCGCCTGGCCGAACTCGCGCGCGGCGGCGCTCGCATCGCGCACCATCGAGCGCCTGCCAGCCGTGAAGGAAGCACAAGCGCGCCTGGTGCAGGCCATGGACACGCCACTGTCGCAGCGCTTGCAACGTTTGACTGCGCTGCGCGAAGCGACGATGGGACGCGAGGAAGCGCAGGCGTGGTTCGGGCGCGAAAAGGCGCAGGTCGGCTTTACCGCCGCCGTCAACGAATTCGCCGCCGACGAGGCGGCGGCAATGTCGCTGGCGGCGCGCCTGGCGCGCGTGGAAGATTTGCGCGGCCAGCATTACGGGGCGTTTTATGACGACCTTCGCGCGGCGGAAGGGCCGATGGGGCAATACCGCATCGAACTGGGCCTGGCCCGTCTCGACACCAGCGATGCGCAGGCGGCAGACCAACTGCGGGACCGTTTGCTCGCGCGGCATTTCCCGCGCGAGCTGGCGCAGGAGATCGCTCAACTGGAACGGCGCAGCGAACAACAGCAGACGCAGCGAAGCGCCTACGCCGACGAGCTGTCGGCCCTACAGCGCCAATATCCGAATGCGGCCGATCAGGAGTATCTCGCCAGGCTCGGCCAACTGCGGAAAAAGCACTTCCATTGAATCGGCGGTGTACTTCCGCGCGAATAGCCTGATAACATCCGGCACGGGCCACGTCCACCGATCGTGACCGGATTTATCCATGGGCTGTCAATCAATGAACTCCGCCGTCCTCATACATCTGCTGCGCGGTAGCGACGGTCTGTCCGCATGGGTCAGTCACACGGCCGATGACGGCATTGACACGCTACTGAGCCGCATCCCGCTGGCCAATCTGCCGCTCGCGCTCTATCCGCAGCGCGATGCTTTGCTGGCGGACTGGCAAAGCCTGTGCGCGGCGCGCGAACTTGCGCCGGTATGGCCGGCGTTCTGGCGCGTGTTCTGGCATACGCTGACGCAGACACGCGACCATGCCCCATTGCCGATGCCGCAGCGCGTGGTGCCGGCAGCGCGACCGCCGGCCACCGCGGCGCATCCGCGCGCTTTTCGTGGCACCAAATACCAGCCGCCGAAGCAGCCGGTACCCGTCCTCGATCTATCCGCATGGCTGTCCGACGAGCGCCTGCTTGACGGCTTCTTTGCGCGCCATGATTTTGCGCTCCTGCCTTGCCTTGACGCGAACGGCCACCCATTATTGGATTTTTCCGGCCCGGATCGGACCCCGACGGTCTGCGCACTGCTCGCGCATGGCGCAGGCATCGAACCGGCACAGTGGCCCGCGCTTCCCGAGGCATTCCGGCGTGCCTTTCTGTGGTCGTTGCGGACGGAGCCAGCGCGCACGCTGCTGGCCTGGCTCCATGTATGGCGGGGCCTCGGCAGCCCGCAGCAAGGCATGGCGCTGGCGCTTCCTGCCCGTTTGTGTGCGGTCGACCCAGGTGCGCACGATTGGGCCACGCTGGCCCTGAATCTGCCACCCGCGCGCCAGATCGTCTTTCTCGGGGCCGTGCTCGCGCAGCGCGCCTGCCTGCTGCCGTGCGAGGCGTTGAGCCTCACCCAATTGATGGAACTCGACGCCGCAAGCGCGGACGAACAGCGTTTCGACCTCTACGTGAATGCCCTGCTCTCCAATCTGAGCCATCAGGTCAGTGCCGCCTACACCTTGTGCGGCTGCCTCCTCGCCGAACGGCGCACGGATGCGGATCGGATATCCACCCTGCGTGCCTACCTGTTCACCGACAAGGATTGCGCGCATGTTCCGATGGCGGACATCGATCGCATGAGCCGTGCGGTAGGTGCGGACGGACAGTTCTGGGAATTGATCGCCTGGGAAAACTGCGGCAAATTACCCGGCTTCGACCACGTGCTGCGCGAAACTTGCTGGGAACAGCTTGGCACGGATGCTGCGGATCTGTGGATGGCGATATTCAAAGACATCCAATGGGATGAAGAAGACGAAGAGAAAATCGCCAGGCGATGGCATGCCTATGCGGCGATTTTCCCCGAGTGGCACCGTGGCCTCATTGCGCTATCAGGCCCGTGGCAAGTAAAGTACGTGCGCATGTTACGCAGCCATGCATCCGGCTGGGACGATGTCGACAGCCTGCGCGAGAGCGTACGGTATCTGCTTCCGCTCCAGCAACGGCTGTGCCGCCCGCCCTTTTCAGCCACGGCCGATGGCGACGCCGTGCTGTCATCGATGGCGCGGAACTTACCGGTCGAGGGCTGGCGGCAGTTGGCCGCAACCGACGAGCGGACGTGGCTGTTGATCGAACGAACTGGCCGTCGCGACAACGATGCCAGGTTGATCCGATACGGCTTGTTCAGTCTCGCCCAATGCTGGCCGGCTTTTACCCTGCGGCTTTTTTCCACGTCGCCGGCACGGTTGATGCGCACCGCGCGGCTGTTGGGATGCCTTCGATATGAACGGCGCCGCCAGTTTCTGTCGGAGACGTCACATGTGCCGTGGTTTGCCACCAGTTGGGACGATGCCGAGCCCTATGAAGCGTGCCGCAAACTGTACCTGCTTTGCACCGAATCGGGGCTGAACAGCCCCGTACCGCGCCGCCTGCGCGATCACTTTGAAGGTAAATCCGCGCTCACGGACAAGCAGATCGAGCGTCACTGCCGGGTGAGCCTGGCGCGGTTGCCAACTGTCTTGTTGGCCGCGCTCGAATGGCATATCTGGCGCAGCATCGATATGCCATTCGAGCTTCGCGCGCAATCGAGCGCGGCAAGCCATGCTGTGCGCCTGCTCGCTGGCGTGGATGACAACCGCAAGGGACTACGGCGCTTCCTGCTGGAGCACGGCCAGGGTCGCACGCACGCCTATCTCGACCATCCGCTCAACCGCGCCTGGTTCGCGCGCCATCCACGCATCAACGCCGACCTGTGGTGCGGGAAAGCGCCGGCACCTACAGGCGAAGGCACGCACGGCATCCGTCTGGCGATCGAAACCGATCCTCTGGAAACCCTGATGCTTGGAACCTACGTGGGCAGTTGCCTCGGGCTGGGCGGGTACTTCGACTATTCCGCGGTGGCCTGCCTGCTCGATGCAAACAAGCAGGTCATCTATGCGCGCGACGCCGCCGGAAGGGTATTGGCGCGCCAGTTGGTGGCAATCGATGAACGCGACCGGCTGGTCATGTTCGAGGTGTATCCCACATCGGCGCCGGAATCGCTGGTACGCGCATTTCACGCCTTCTGCCAGGTGTTGGCAAAGGCGCTTGGTATCGACATGTATCGCAATCGGGAGCACGACGATTACGAGGTCGCCACCGTTCTCGCACGCGACTGGCGGGACGACGGGGCTGCGCAAGACCGCGAGGAATTCCTCGCCTGAATTACCACCCCGCCGCTTGCGCCTCAGGCGAACTTGGAAGGCGGTAATTAGCCCTGGTTCGCCTTAGAAGGACTCGTCAGAACCTGTGGACTCATCAATGTCAGGGACCTGTGCAAGTGTGGTTTCGACTAAGTATCCGGGTATCTTCTGATGGATTGCTTCGACCAGGTCGCGATCACCAAGAAAGTCCGCATCGATACTTATTGGGGCGCAAGTCGCGTAGGGACGAAGGCCAAATACATCTAACCAGACCGACAAGGCCTGCCCACCTACAAGCACACCTTTATTTTGGACAGCTGCGAGGACAAGCTCGACTAACGCTGAAGTGACTGCAACCTGCTCGCGCTCAGTCATCCCTTAAAAGTGTATGTTGACCGTTCTGCAACTTCTTGGGGGATAAAGGAATTTTGTTCAAGTGAACGATGGCCCGCAGTGACGAGCCGACGCGACTGTTCCTGTCGGCGGTACTTATCCTGCTCTAAATCTTGCGATCCAGATTGCAGTGATTGTTCCTTGAGCAAGATGTGGCTCATGATGCTTCTCCAATACGGCGACTTTAGCATAAAATCAGCCGGAGTTTGCATGATAGGCGGTGCCTTGCTATCCAGCCGATCGTAGTGTGGGCCGACGCGCTCGCTAGGCACACCAGTTGGTCGCTGGAACCCAGATCGACCAACTCCTGATCATCGGCCGGATCCGGCCTTTACGTGTCGGCGCGCTGTGCGCCGCTTCCGGATCAGGCAAACTTGGAAAAATCCGGCTTGCGCTTCTCGAAAAACGCGGTGAAGGCTTCCTTCGCTTCGGGCGCCAGCAGCATCGCGCCGAACAAGGCGTTTTCGGCGCCCATGGTCTCGTTGATGGCCGCAGTACGCGAGCGCTTCATCAGCGACTTGGTCGCGCGAATCGAGGCGGCCGGCAGCGCCACCAGCTTGGCCGCCTGGCGCGCCGCGTACGGACGCAGTTCTTCCAGCGGCAGCACTTTCGATACCAGGCCCATGTCGTAGGCTTCCTGCGCCAGGAACGCTTCGCCAAGCAGCAGCTTTTCGGCCGCGCGCGCGAATCCCGCCATCTGCGGCAGCAGCAGGCTCGATGCGAATTCGGGGCACAGTCCCAGCTGCGAGAACGGCATCGAGAACTTGGCATTGTCGGCCGCGTAGACCAGGTCGCAGTGCATCAGAAGCGTGGTGCCGATGCCGACCGCCGCGCCGGACACCGCCGCCACCACCGGCTTGCTGCTGCCGGAGAGCGCGCGCATGAACTGGAACACCGGGCGCATTTCGGGCGGCACGCCTTCGACCGGTTTGGCGTTTTTCATGAAGTCGTCCAGGTCGTTCCCGGCCGTGAAAATCTCGGGCTTGCCGGCGATGATAATCGCACGCACCGCGTCGTCGCTCTCGGCGTCGACCAGGGCATCGGCCATGGCCTGGTACATCACGCCGGTGATCGCGTTCTTGCGTTCGACGCGGTTAAATTCGATGGTCAGGATGCCGTCGGCCTTGCTCGTCAAAATATCCATGTATTCTCCAAAAAGTGAAAAGGGCGCCGAGGTTAAACCACAGCGCCCTTGATGACATTATTTTAACCGACGCTTATACGCGTTCGAAAATGCCTGCCGCGCCCATGCCGGTACCGACGCACATCGTGACCATGCCGTACTTGAGGTTATTGCGGCGCAGCGCGTGAATGACGGTCGCGGCGCGGATCGCACCGGTCGCGCCCAGCGGATGGCCCAGCGCAATCGCGCCGCCCATCGGGTTGACCTTGGACGGGTCCAGGCCCAGGTCGCCCATGACCGCCAGCGCCTGTGCGGCGAACGCTTCGTTCAGTTCGATCCAGTCCAGCTGGTCCTGGGTGATGCCGGCGGCGGCGCATGCCGCTGGAATCGCCACTTTCGGGCCGATGCCCATGATTTCAGGCGGCACGCCGCGCACTGCGAACGAGGAGAACTTCGCCAGCGGGGTCAGGTTATGCTCGCGCAGGATTTTTTCGCTGACGATCAGCAGCGCGCCGGCGCCGTCGGACATCTGCGAGCTGTTCGCTGCGGTGACGGTGCCCTTGGCCGCGAACACCGGTTTGAGTTTGCCGAGCGATTCGATGGTCGAATCGGCGCGCGCGCCTTCATCGGTATCGACCGTGCGGGTCGTGATGTCGACCTGGCCGGTAGCCAGGTTAGGCGTGCGGGTGATGATGTCGACCGGGGTGGTTTCGTCCTTGAAGAAGCCGGCCTGCTGCGCGGCGATGGCGCGGCGGTGCGACTCGACCGAGAATGCATCCTGCTGCTCGCGCGACACTTTCCACTGCTTGGCCACGTTTTCCGCGGTCAGGCCCATGCCGTACGCCATGCCGACGTTTTCGTCGGTGAACATATTCATGTTCATCGATGGGTGGTGACCCATCATCGGTACCATCGACATCGATTCGACGCCGCCGGCGATCATCACATCGGCTTCGCCGACGCGGATGCGGTCGGCGGCCATGGCGATGGCGGTGATGCCGGACGCGCAGTAACGGTTGACGGTCACGCCGCCCACGGTTTTCGGCAGGCCGGCCAGCAGCACCGACATGCGGGCGATGTTAAAACCTTGTTCGGCTTCCGGGAACGAGCAGCCGATGATGGCGTCGTTGATCAGCGCAGGATCGAGGCCGGGCGCTTGCGCCATCGCGGACTGGATCGCGCGCACCAGCAGGTCGTCCGGGCGCATGGACTTGAACATGCCGCGCGGCGCCTTGCCGATCGGGGTGCGGGTAGCGGAGACGATGTATGCGTCTTGAAGTTGTTTGCTCATAGTGTTCTCTCAAAAATTCTGTGGTTCGAAATGGGATGCTGATTCACCGTTTTTCGGACAAATACCAGTCGACCTGCACCTGCGCCGCCAGCGTGCCGTGTTCGTCGAACACGTCGACTTCCACCGGGAACGCCACCTTGCCGTCCGCGCTCAAGGCAGCCTTGAGCGCCTTGATATCGCCCGGAACGCGGCCGCTGGCGCGTGTCGCGCCCTTGGCCACTTTCTGGTACTGGATACGCGACTCCTTGGCCACCGGACGCAGACCCAGAATCAGGTCGGCGAACGCGCCGGCCATGGCCGCGCCGGACGCCGTTTCGGCCAGGGTGAACAGCGCCCCGGCGTGCTGCGTGCCGAGGTGGTTGTTCAGTTTCGGGTCGGCCGGCATCGACACCTCGGAGGTGCCATTGCCGATCGCGTCGATCCGGATTCCCAGCAGCCGCACAAACGGCAGCGTGTCCATCATTTGCTGCTTGATACGGTCATACACCATGCTTGGCCTCACTCGCAGTAAAAATTTGAATGCCAGGGTCAGGATCGACATTGCCGGTCGATCAGTTGCGTACCGGTTTACCGGTTTGCATCATGCCCATGATCCGTTCCTGGGATTTCGGATGATTCAGCAGTTCGAGGAATGCCTTGCGCTCCATGTCGAGGAACCACTGCTCGCTCAACTGGCTGCCCTGGTCGATGTCGCCGCCCGTCACGATCTCGGCGATCATGTCGCCCAGCTTGTAGTCGTGGGCGGAGATGAAGCCGCCGTCGCGCATGTTGACCAGTTGCGCACGGATGGTCGCCCAGCCGTAGCGGCCCGTCGCGGTGATCGTCTTCTTCATCGGAGGACGGTAGCCGGCGTCGAACATCGCGCGCGCTTCGACTTTCGCCACATGCAGCAGTTCGTACGGGTTGAAGACGATGACGTCGTCTTCCTTCAGGTAGCCCATCGCTTTCGCTTCCAGCGCCGATTTCGACACGTTGGCGGTAGCGGCGTTGGTGAAGCCCGTTTTCAGGAAATGCAGGATGTCCGAACCCTTGGCTTCATTCGAAGCGCGTGCAGCCGCTTCTTTCAGGCCGCCGCCGGCGGGAATCAGGCCAACGCCCACTTCCACCAGGCCGATGTACGATTCGATCGAAGCCACGCGCTTGGACGCGTGCAGCGCCATTTCGCAGCCGCCGCCCAGTGCCAGGCCCGCCACCGCGGCGATGACCGGTACGCTCGAATATTTCATCGCCATGAAGGTATCCTGCAGCAGCGCGATACCTGGTTCCATGGCCTTGGCGCCGCCTTGCATGAACAATGGCAGTGCCGATTGCAGGTCGGCGCCGGCCGAGAAGGCACCGCCTTCGGCTGCGTCGGTATTCCAGATGACCAGGCCCTTGAAGTTTTTCTCGGCTTCGGCTTGCGCCATTTTCAGGCCGTTGATCACGCCTTCGCCGATGACGTGCATCTTGGTCTTGAGCGAAATGATCAGCACGTCGTCGTTCTGGTGCCAGATGCGCACCGAGTCGTCTTCGTGGAAGGTCGTGCCGGCGGTCTTGCCGTCGGCAGCGCTGGCGCCCAGCACCGGTGCGCGGAACGGCTGGCGCTCGTACACGGCCAGCGTGGAACGCGGCACATAGGCGTTTTTGGAGGCCGAGAACGAACCTTCAGCGGTGTGCACGCCCTTCTCCGCAACCTGGCCTTCGAAGACCCATGCCGGCAATGGCGCCGAGCACAGTGCCTTGCCGGCGTCGATGTCTTCCTTGACCCAGTTGGCGATCTGGGTCCAGCCCGACGCCTGCCATGTCTCGAAAGGACCGACGTTCCAGCCGAAGCCCCAGCGCATGGCGAAATCGACGTCGCGCGCGTTGTCGGCGATCGAACCGAGATGCACGGCGATGTAGTGGAAGGCGTCGCGGAAGATCGCCCACAGGAACTGGCCTTGCGGGTTGGTCGATTCGCGCAGCGCTTTCATCTTCTTGACCGGATCCTTTTCTTTCAGGATGCGGGCCACGATGTCGGCTGCCTTGCCGCCGCCGGCGACGTAGTCACCGGTAGCGAAGTCGAGGCGCTGGATATCCTTGCCGACCTTTTTGTAGAAACCGGCGCCGGCTTTCTGGCCGAGCGCACCCGCGGCGACCAGCTTGGCCAGCACGTCGGGGGTTTTGTAGACGGCGAAGAACGGATCGTCGGCCAGGTTGTCCTGCATGGTCTTGATCACATGGCCCATCGTGTCCAGGCCGACCACGTCGGCGGTACGGAAGGTACCCGACTTGGCGCGACCGAGCTTGGCGCCGGTCAGGTCGTCGACCACGTCCACGGTCAGGCCGAATTGTTCGGCTTCGTGGATGATCGCCAGCATGCCGAAGATACCGACGCGATTGGCGATGAAGTTCGGGGTGTCCTTGGCGCGCACGACGCCCTTGCCCAGGGTGGTGGTCAGGAAGCCTTCGAGCTGGTCGACGATTTCAGGCTTGGTGGACTCGGTCGGGATGATTTCGACCAGGTGCATGTAGCGCGGCGGGTTGAAGAAGTGAACGCCGCAGAAGCGCGCTTTCAGTTCGGCGTCGAAGCCGTCGGACAGCGTGGTGATCGACAGGCCCGACGTGTTCGAGGCGAAGATCGCGTTTGGCGCGATGTGCGGAGCGACCTTCTTGTACAGGTCGTGCTTCCAGTCCATACGCTCGGCGATCGCTTCGATGATCAGGTCGCAGCCGGCCAGCAGCTCGAGGTTGTCTTCGTAGTTGGCGATTTCGATCAGGGCTGCGTCGTCCTTGTTGCCGAGGGGCGCAGGGCTGAGTTTTTTCAGGTTGTCGATGGCGCGCTGGACGATGGCATTTTTGCTGTTGCCGCCCGAGACATGCTCGGGCTTAGCCGGCAGGTCGAACAGGACGACCGGTACCTTGGCGTTGACGCAGTGGGCAGCGATCTGCGCACCCATCACGCCAGCGCCGAGCACGGCGACTTTTTTAACGATGAAATTGGTCATGGCTTTCCTTTGTTTTTCCAGATTACTGATTGCACATCCCCGCTGCCGCTTGAGCCGTCGCCCCCGCGCCAAGGCGGGGGCGACGGGAGTGCGGGGAGCACTTGGCTAATTAGAACAAGTCGGCGTCGAGCGCCATCAGGTTGGCCGAGCCGGAACGCGCCTGGCGGATCAGCATTGCAGTTTCAGGCTGCAGACGGGCGAAGTAGAAGCGCGCGGTCGCCAGTTTGGCTTTGTAGAAGTTATCGCCCGAGTCTTGCTTGGCCAGCGCGATCTTCGCCATCTGCGCGAAGAAGTAGCTGTAGATCAGGTGACCGACAACGCGCAGGTAAGGAACCGCCGCCGCGCCCACTTCATCCGGATTCTGGAACGCCTTCATGCCGATTTCCATGGTCAGCTTGGTGACCTTGTCGCCCAGGTCGCCCAGCGGCGTGATGAACTCCGACAGCGCTTCGTCGGTGCCGTTTTCTTCGACGAAGTTCTTGATCTTCTCGCCGAACTTGCGCAGCTTGGCGCCGTTGTCCATCAGGACTTTGCGGCCCAGCAGGTCGAGCGACTGGATCGTGTTGGTGCCTTCGTAAATCAGGTTGATACGCGCATCGCGCACGTACTGCTCCATGCCCCACTCGGAGATGTAGCCGTGGCCGCCGTAGACCTGCATCGCTTCCGAGGTCGCGATCCAGCCGTTGTCGGTGATGAAGGCCTTGATGATCGGCGTGAGCAGCGCGACTTCGTCGGCGGCGTCCTTGCGCACTTCTTCGTCAGGGTGATGCAGTTCGCGGTCGATCTGCAGCGCGGCGTACGAGGTGAATGCGCGCGCGCCTTCGGCGTAGGCCTTGGCGGTCAGCAGCATGCGGCGCACGTCGGCGTGCACGATGATCGGGTCGGCTTGCTTCTCAGGTGCTTTCACGCCCGACAGGCTGCGCATCTGGATGCGGTCTTTTGCATACACCAGCGCGTTCTGGTACGCCACTTCGGTCAGGCCCAGCGACTGCATGCCCACGCCCAGGCGGGCGGCGTTCATGAACACGAACATGGCGTTGAGGCCCTTGTTCGGCTGGCCGATGATCCAGCCACGGGCGCCGTCCAGGTTCATCTGGCAGGTCGAGTTACCGTGGATGCCCATTTTTTCTTCGATCGCGCCGCAGAAAATCGGATTGCGTTCGCCCAGGGTGCCATCCGCGTTCGGCAGGAACTTCGGCACCAGGAACAGCGAAATGCCTTTCGAGCCTTCCGGTGCGTCCGGCACGCGTGCCAGCACCAGGTGCAGGATGTTTTCGGCGACGTCATGTTCGCCGGCCGAGATGAAGATCTTCGAGCCGGTGATCAGCCACGAGCCGTCGTCCTGCGGCAGCGCTTTCGAGCGCAGCATGCCAAGGTCGGTGCCGCAGTGCGATTCGGTCAGGCACATGGTGCCGGTCCATTCGCCCGAGACCAGTTTCGGCAGGTAGGTTTTTTTCTGTTCGTCGGTGCCGTGCTCCAGCAGGCACTCGTAGGCGCCGTGCGACAGGCCAGGGTACATCGACCAGGCCTGGTTGGAGGAGTTGAGCATTTCGTAGAACGAGTTGTTCAGCACGACCGGCAAGCCCTGGCCGCCGTATTCCGGGTCGCACGCGAGCGCAGCCCAGCCGCCTTCGACGTACTGCTTGTAGGCTTCCTTGAAGCCTTTTGGCGTGGTCACCGACTTGGTCGCCGCATCATAGTGGCAGCCTTCGCGGTCGCCCGAGTGGTTCAGCGGGAACAGCACGTCCTGCGTGAACTTGGCACCCTCTTCCAGCACCTGGTTGATGATGTCGGCGTCGACATCTTCGAATTTAGGCAACTGCTTCAATTCGTCGGATACATTGAGGAACTCGTGCAGCACGAACTGCATATCCCGAATTGGCGCGACGTATTGACCCATGATTTTCTCCTGACGAACGTATGGTTGGTGACCAGGCCAGCGACGTGCTGGACCCGGCAAGGTGATGACTCGATTGATTCGATTGATTCAGTTACTGCGCCCGATTCGCTTACTGGGCTTGATTCGGGTGATTCTTGGACGGATTCTGGTAATTCATGATCAGGCGCTCAAAGCCGCTGCGCGCGCGATCGACGCTGCCCGGCCGACGCAGGAACCGCGCATCGTGGTGCAGCGCCAGGATCAGGCCATACATCTCGTAGACCATCTGGCTGGCGTCGGTATCGGCCTTGAGGTCGCCGCACTCGATGGTCTGCTCCACACATCTTAGCAGCGCTCCCTGCCACGCACGCACCATCGACACCAGTTCTTCGCGAATCGGGCCCGGACGGTCGTCGTATTCGACGGCGCCACTAATATAGATGCAGCCGGAGGCGATTTCGACGCTGACACGCTTGATCCAGCGGGCATACATGGCTTTGAGGCGCGACAGGCCGCGAGGTTCCTTGACGCTCGGGAAAAACACTTCCTGCTCGAAACGGTGGTGGTACAGCTTGAGCACTTCCATCTGCAAGTCTTCGCGCGAACCGAAGTGCGCGAACACGCCGGACTTGCTCATGTTCATTTTGTCCGCGAGCAAACCAATCGTCAGCCCTTCGAGACCATCGCGGCTGGCGAGGTCGAGCGCGACGTCCAGAATGGCTGCCCGCGTGAGCTCGCCCTTGCGCATGAATTTGACTGAAGTGTTAATAGATGGTCCCGTTGGTAGTTGAAAATGCGACCCGTGGAATAAAATCCGAACGCTCGTACTATTATCCACTACAGGGCAAATGTCAAACGGGAACTTAGAGGTGGGAGTCTATTGCTGCAGTGCAGCATAATTCAGGTTTAGGGAAAGGAAATTCGCGTTACAGCCATCATTTCACCCCTTTCCCACCCCGTCATTCCCGCGCGGGAATGAGGAAGATAGCGGCGAATGCAACCGTGGGAGCTGTGTTACTCCCCCGCCTTGCTGATCGCCCGCCGGTCGCGCTTGGTCGGGCGCCCCTTGATGGTGGTCCCCGGCTCGCGATACAGCTTGCGCGCTTCCAGGTCGTTTTCACGCTTGCTCACGCTCTCTTCGGTTTCCTCGTACAAGGTGCGCGCCACCGGGGCACCGCCGCGCACGTCGGAAATGCCCATCACGCGCACCTCCCACGTCTCGGCGCCGTTATCGATGGTCAGCTTGTCGTCCAGCTTGACCGTGCGCGCCGGCTTGATGCGCTCGCCGTCGAGGCGCACCTTGCCCGTATCGACCGCGTCCGTCGCCAGCGAACGCGTCTTGAAAAAGCGCGCCGCCCATAACCATTTGTCTATTCGTACATTGTCCATCAGGCATATCCTATAGCGAAAATCCGCATCGCCATTTTATAGAAGAAATACGCCACCTCGTAACCGCTGCGCCGCACCCATCCCACGTGTTCAAAATCTTCCCGGCAAATCATAACGCCGTCGGCAATGCCGCGCCGGATGTGTTCGCGCATGGTCCGGGCGAATTCCTGGTCCTTGACGACCACATTGGCTTCCTGGTTCAAAAACAGCGACAAGCCATCGCAATTGCTCGACCCGACCGTCGACCAGTCGTCGTCGACCACGGCCACCTTGGCGTGCAGCTGGGTCTTGCGGTATTCGTAGACCTCGACCCCGCTGTCGAGCAGCTTCGGATAAAACGAGCGCGCCACCATGTCCTGCAGCTTGATTTCGCCCACCCCGATCAGCAGCTTCACCTCGACCCCGCGCTCGGCGGCAATCGCCAGCGCCTTGCGAAATTTGTGTCCGGGGGCAAAGTAAGGATTGACCAGCAGCACACTTTTCTTGGCATGGCCGATCGCGTGCAGGTAGGCGCGCTGGATCGTGTGGCGGTTGCGCAAGCTGTCGCGCACCACGAAGGCGGCCTGCATCGGCTTGTCGCCTTGGAGCGACTGGTCCTTGCGCATTTCGCGGAACAGGCCGATCCGTTTCATCAGCCCCAGGTGGCCCACGCGCGCCCATTGGGTCTGCATTTCGTGGTGAATGGCCGCCACCAGCGGGCCGCGCACCTGCACCGCAAAGTCCCAGCGCGGCGCAGGCAGGCGCTTGCCCGGGTCGTAATCGCAATACCAGTCATCGTTGACGTTGATGCCGCCGACAAACGCCACGGCGCGGTCGACCACGACAATCTTGCGGTGGGTGCGGGTGACGCCGCGTTTGAACCAGGCGTTAAAGGCGCGAAAGCGCACGTTGGCGGCGGCAAAAGCGATGCCGAGGCGGGTCGACTGCGCGTGTCCGGTGCCCCACCAGTCCGTGACCACGCGCACCTTGACGCCGCGTTGGCCGGCGCGGCACAGGGCGTCGGCCACGGAGCGGCCGGTGGCGTCGTCCCCAAAGATATAAGTTTCGAAGTAGATATCGTACTGCGCACCATCAATGGCCGCAATTAATGCAGGGAAAAGTTCCAGTCCGGTTTCAAGCAGGGCGATATCGTTGTGGGCGGTGTAATGGACCGGGCGCATAGTGCTTCATGTTTGGTTGCAAGCCTCAGGCCAGCTTGAGGTTGGCCACGATCGGGGCGTGGTCCGATAATTTGGCCCATAACGTACCATGCAAGACCTCGGCCGCGTCCACTTTGAAGCCGCGCACATAAATGCGGTCGAGGCGGAAAAATGGCAGTGCGGCGGGAAAGGTGCGCGCCGGCGTGACCGTTTTCTCGCGTCCCGAAAAGCTGCGCACCAGGTCGCCCAGGCGCGAACGCGCACCCAGTTCGTCGAATACTTCGATTACACCCAGCTCATTGCGCAGCTTGTCGCTGAGGGTGTTGCGCCAGTCGTTGAAGTCGCCCGCGATGATGACCGGCTCGCCATTCGGCGCCGATGCCTTCACGCAGTCGATGAGCGCCTGCGTCTGGCGTCCGCGTCCGGACTCGAACAGGCCCAGGTGGACAACGTAGCAATGCACCTGCGTCGTCGGCGTCTCGAGGATACAGTGGAGGATGCCACGCTGTTCATAGGCATGGTCCGATACGTCATGGTTGCACGTATTGCAGATCGGGTAGGCCGACAGCAAGGCATTGCCATGGTGTCCGTGATCGTACACCGCGTTCATGCCGTAGGCGGAATGATGCGAGTCGCCCGCGAAATACTCGTGCTGGGCGCGCTCGGGCCAGTGCCGGTGCCCGCGGCTTTCGTCGCCGAACTTCGCCGAGTTGCGGTCGTGCTTGCCCTGCACTTCCTGCAGGAACACGACGTCGGCGTCGAATTGGGCAATCGCCTTTTTCAGAGCCAGCACGCGTGGTGTGCTCCGGATGGAGGACACGCCTTTGTGGATATTATAGGTAGCGACACGAATCTTCATGGGAACATTCTAACCCCTTCAGTGGATGTTCTTCAGAAGGAACTCTATCGTGCGCACTTGGCGCCCTTCGCGGGTCGATTGTGGCCGGCGCCGGCGCTCAGGAAGCGCGGCGGAGGATGTCGGGATGCGCATCCTGTTTTTTAATGCCCACGGCTTCGAAAAATACGCCATCCACTGCAGCAGTCATCAGATGGTTCTTGCGCATCGGATGAAGCATATTGCACTTCGCATCAATCACTGTGACGGGGTCAGGCAAACGAATAATGGAGCAATCATTTTAAATTCGCAATAGCGCTTGATCGCCGGCGGGCAATCATAACCAGTCGGCAAGCGGCACTGCGGCCAATGCACAAACTGCGGGAACTTATACCGAAACACAATGCCTAACCAATGATCCGTCATTCGATACGATAGGGCCTTATCTTAGCGTTATTCCCACTTTTAAAAACACATCGAACCACCATGCCCGCCCCTGACACGTCCGAAACGATCGCGGCCAGCATTCTCGCTGGCACCTTGCCCAGCGTCGTGCTGCGCTCCGTGCTTGCCCAATCGCCCGAACTGAACCACTACCAAGCGGCCCGCCTGCTGCATTACGCATTCCATGGCGCATGGCTGATCAAATGCGGATGGAAATGGAAATTTTCAGAGAATTCCGACGTGTTCGATACCGAGTTTGATCTTTGCGTCATCCGCCGTCTGATAGATGCCGGCGCTAGCATTCCGTGGGACTTGCAATACTGCGAATCAGAATACCGGCGCGTCGGTCCCGCGCTGGAGGAGAGCGCCAGGCTCGCATTGCTGGCTGCGCGCGAGGCTGTCAGCTACGAACGCCTGTGCGAAAGACTGGAGGCCATGGACGACCCGCTGGTCTGCATCCAGGCGCTCTGGGACGGGGATACGGACGGCTGGTCCCTTGGCCTCGATTGCATCGTCAGGGCAAACGGCAGGCTGGAAACCATCTGGTTGGGCACCATCCCGACCGACGGCGATATTCGGCTGTTCAACGGCACCGTTCCTCCTTGGCCAGAAGCCGAACATGCCAACATGGTCGGGCGTCAACTGGCAGAAAAATTCAATATCGAATTCTATTTTCCCGCCCCGGATACGCCGGACGATACTCTTCCAGGCTGGCAAGAATTGCATGCATGAATTCTTTGCAAGGAGCCAAACCAGCCACCTTGCAGCATGGGTCTTTTATCCGGTGCCATGATTTACTTTATCGGAACGTCAATCAACAGAGAGACCGCAATGCGCCATGTCACACCACTCTTTTTCACCCTCTTCCTGCCCTGCGCATTCCTTAACGCGTCGGCGCAGGACGTGGTTCTCACCGGTCACGTGCAGAAGGTGACCTTGCTGCCATTCGGCGTCGACATCTGGTGTCGCTCGATGCCATGCTGGAGCGCGTACGCAAGGCGGAGCGGCAACGGCCGGGCAAAGGAGGTGGCAAGGAGTGACCACGTTGCCCTCCACAACGCGATCGCCGTTTTGCGGCGCGCCATAGCGCCAATCTATTTATGCAGCACCCTTGCCAGCACGCTCTGTTCCAGCCCGGCAAACGCCGCAGTGCCGCGCCTGCCCGAGCGCGGCAGATCCACGCGCAAATCCAGGCTGATGCGGCCATCCTCGACCAGCAGCACGCGGTCGGCCAGGGCCAGCGCTTCCTGCACATCGTGCGTGACCAGCACGGCGGTGAAGCCGCGCGCCAGCCACAGCGATTCGATCAGTTGCTGCATTTCGATGCGGGTCAGCGCATCGAGCGCGCCCAGCGGCTCGTCCAGCAGCAACAGTTGCGGCTCGTGCACGAGCGCGCGCGCCAGGGCCACGCGTTGACGCTGCCCGCCGGACAACTCGGTCGGCCAGTCGCCTGCCCGCTCCGCCAGGCCAACGGTCTTCAGCGCGGCCGCGGCACGCACCCTGGAACCCGGCAACCCCAGCGCCACGTTTTCCAGCACGCTCTTCCACGGCAACAGACGCGCCTCCTGGAACAAGATGCGCACGTCCGGATCGCGCAAGCCGTCGCCGATGCGGATCTGGCCGGCGTCCAGCGTGTCGAGTTGCGCGATGGTGCGCAGCAAGGTGCTCTTGCCGCAACCACTGCGTCCGATCACTGCCACGAACTCGCCAGGCGCCAGTTCCAGGTCGATTCCACCCAGCACTTCACGCCCGGAATAGCTTTTCGTCACGCGGCCCAGCGACACACCCACCCCATGCTGGCCCAGCGCGGCGGCCGCCCCCGACGGTACTTTCCTCGATACGATTGATTTGCATGCTGTTTCCCGAGCTTGATTAGCGGTACGCCGGATTCCAGCGCAAGAAGTGCTTTTCCATCCCGCGCGACAACAGATCGGCGGCCTTGCCCAGCAGGGCGTACAGCAAAATGCCAACCAGCACGACATCGGTTTGCAGGAATTCCCGCGCATTCATGGTCATGTAGCCGATGCCGGCCTGGGCGGAAATGGTTTCGGCCACGATCAGCAGCACCCACACCAGCCCCAGCGAAAAACGCACGCCCACCAGGATCGACGGCAGCGCCGCCGGCAGGATCACATCGCGGTACAGCGTCCAGCCGGACAAGCCATAGCTGCGCGCCATCTCGATCAGCCCCTGGTCGGCCGAGCGGATGCCGTGAAACGTATTCAGATACACCGGGAAAAACACGCCGATCGCCAGCAGGAACAGCTTGGCGGTCTCGTCGATGCCGAACCACAGGATCACCAGCGGAATCAGGGCCAGCGCCGGAATGTTGCGGAGCATTTGCAAGGTGGTGTCGAGCAAGGTTTCCGCACGCTTGACGCTGCCGTCCAGCAACCCCAACAGCAAACCCAACCCGGCGCCAATGGCAAAGCCGGTCACCGCGCGCCACAGGCTGGTGCGCAAGCGCTGCCACAGCTCGCCCGACACGGCCAGGGTCCAGAACGCCTTCGCCACGGCCCACGGCTCCGGCAGGATGCGGCTCGACAGCCAGCCCGCCTGCGCCGCAATCTGCCATCGACCTTGGCCAGTTCCTCGATGACGATGCGAATAATCTCCGGCTGCGCCTCGGCATACGGACGCGCCGCCAGGTAGAACTGGTGGTTCGACACCAGGCCCTTGCCATCGGCCAGCACGCGTGCGCCGAGCTGCTTTTCGGCGGCGGCCAGGAACGGATCCCAGATAACCCACGCATCGACGGCGCCGCGCTCGAACGAGGCGCGCGCATCGGCCGGCGGCAGGAACACGGTCTGCACGTCCTTGTAATCGATGCCGGCCTTCTCCAGCGCCCGCACCAGCAGGTAGTGCACGTTCGAGCCCTTGTTGAGGGCGACCTTCTTGCCCTTCAAATCGGCCACCGTACGGATCGCCGATCCCTTGGGCACGACGATCGCTTCGGAGCCTGGGGACGAGTCGAGGAAGACTTTCAGGATGCCCGTGTACGACGCCTTGTAGACAGGCGTGGCGATGACGATGGCGTGGCGGCGAAGGCAGCGGCACCTACCTGTTCGGGCGCGGCGATGGCGCCGACCTGGTCGGTGCGGTCAACGACTGGGCCGCCGGCAAGGTCGACACCCTGCAATTGAAGGCTGGCATCCTGCCTGGCGACGTCAGCCTGGCGAGCGGCAACGGAACCTTGACGGTGAAAATCGACGGCTCGGCCGACTCGCTCTCCGCGCAATATTTCCTGTACGAAGATAACACCGCGAATACCTATAACCCGCTGCAGCAGATCCGCTTTGCCGACGGCGCCACCTGGAACCTGGCGGCCATCGAAGCGAAGCTGTTCGCGGGCAGCGCTGCGAACGACCGGATCGACGGCACCCTGAAGGCCGACGTCATCAGCGGCCTGGCCGGGAACGATGCCATCGACGGCAAGGACGGGGACGACATTATTCGCGGCGGCGCCGGCGACGACCGTATCATCGGCGGCAACGGCAACGATACCTATTTGTTCGGCAGGGGTGATGGCCAGGATACCTTGTTGAGCGCCAAGCCTGGCCCGGAAGGCAAGTTGAACACGCTGCAATTGGACGCTGGCATCGCCGCTAGCGATCTGCAATTAAGCAAGTCAGGCACCACCTTGCTGATCAAGATCGCGGGCGGCAGCGACCAGCTGACGGTCTACAGCTTCCTGTCTGAAACAGCGACGCCGAATCCCTCCAATCCTCTCCAGCAGATCGCCTTCGCCGATGGCGTCAGCTGGGATCTGGCAAGGATCAATGCGGAGCTGGTGGCCGACAGCACGCCGGCGCCGGCCGCCGCGGCGTTGGGCAGCATGGCTGCGCCCGAGATGAATGTGGATCTGGTGGGGGTCGCCACGCCACCGCTGCTGTAAGCAGGCGGGTGCGCGAACTGGCCGGCGCCCGCCGGTCAGTCGTGCCCGTTCAGCCTGCGCGGAAGCTGCAGGATCGCTTCCGCATTGGACGATGAAAAACAGCGGTCGGCTGCCTCCACATGCGGCAGCCAGACATGCCGCAAGTGCTCGCGCGCGCTCAGTACGATGGGCGTGTCGCGCGGCACGCACACGCTGAACACATGTTCGGTGTTGTGGGTCACGCCAGGCGCGTAGCGGTGGCGCCAGACCGGATAGATTTCATAAATATTCGACAGTTGCCAGTCGCGCAGCGCAATGCCGTCGCCATCGGCCACGATGCCGGTTTCCTCGAACAGTTCACGCGCGGCGGTGTCAAGCAGCGCTTCATCGGGCGCATCGAGCGAGCCGGTGACCGACTGCCAGAATCCCGGCTTGTCGGCGCGCTCGATGAGCAGCACCTCCAGCGCGGGCGTGTGAATGACGACGAGGACGGATTCCGGGATTTTAGCGGGCATGAATCATTGATCAGGATCGGGGCCAAGGCCGCGGACGAAAAAAAAGCACGGCGAACCGTGCTTTTCAGTTTAAACGATCTTCGGTTCGGCGTTGCGCAAGCGGATGTGCAGTTCGCGCAGTTGCTTCTCGTCGACTTCGGACGGTGCGTTGGTCAGCAGGCACTGGGCGCGCTGGGTTTTCGGGAAGGCGATCACGTCGCGGATCGAGTCCGAGCCGGTCATCATCGTCACGATGCGGTCCAGGCCGAAAGCCAGGCCACCGTGCGGCGGCGCGCCGTATTGCAGCGCGTCGAGCAGGAAGCCGAACTTGAGCTGGGCTTCTTCGGCATCGATCTTCAGTGCGCGGAATACCTTGCTCTGCACTTCTTCGCGGTGGATACGGATCGAACCGCCGCCCAGTTCCCAGCCGTTCAAGACCATGTCGTAGGCCTTCGCGATACACGCGCCAGGGTTCGTCTCCAGCATGTCTTCATGGCCGTCTTTCGGCGCCGTGAACGGATGGTGGGTCGCGGTCCAGCGGTCCGACTCTTCGTCGTAGTCGAACATCGGGAAGTCGACAACCCACAGCGGCTTCCAGACATCGTCGAACAGGCCGGCCTTCTTGCCGAAGTCCGAGTGGCCGATCTTCACGCGCAGCGCGCCGATGGCGTCGTTGACGACTTTCGCCTTGTCGGCGCCGAAGAAAATCAGGTCGCCGTCTTGCGCGCCGGTTTGCTCGACGATCTTGGCCAGTGCGTCAGCGTGCAGGTTCTTGACGATCGGCGACTGCAGGCCCTCCGCGCCCTTGGCTTTTTCGTTGACCTTGATGTAAGCCAGACCCTTGGCGCCGTAGATGGCCACGAACTGGGTGTAAGCGTCGATTTCCGAACGCGGCATGCTGCCGCCCTGCGGCACGCGCAGGCCGACCACCCGACCGCCGACCATGTTGGCGGCGCCCGAGAAGACCTTGAAGTCGACGTCTTTCATCACTTCGGTCAGGTCGGTGAATTCCATCTTCACGCGCATGTCCGGCTTGTCCGAACCGTACATGCCCATCGCGGTGGCGAAGTCCATCACCGGGAACGGGTTAGGCAGGTCGATATCGAGCGTGTTCTTGAAGACGATGCGGATCATGTCCTCGAACAGGTCGCGGATTTCCTGTTCGGTCAGGAACGAGGTTTCGCAGTCGATCTGGGTGAATTCAGGCTGGCGGTCGGCGCGCAAGTCTTCGTCGCGGAAGCACTTGGTGATCTGGTAGTAACGGTCGAAGTTGGCGACCATCAGCAGCTGCTTGAACAGCTGCGGCGACTGCGGCAGTGCGAAGAAGTTGCCCGCGTTGACGCGCGACGGCACCAGGTAGTCGCGCGCGCCTTCCGGGGTCGACTTGGTCAGCATCGGCGTTTCGATATCGATGAAGCCGAGGTTGTCGAGGTACTTGCGCACTTCCATCGTCACCTTGTAGCGCAGGCGCAGGTTGTTCTGCATCTGCGGACGGCGCAGGTCGAGCACGCGGTGGGTCAGGCGGGTCGTTTCCGACAGGTTGTCGTCGTCCAGCTGGAACGGTACCGGCACCGAGGCGTTGAGCACTTCGACGGCGCTGGCGACGATTTCGATCTTGCCCGACTTGAGGTTGTTGTTGACCGTATTGCCGATACGCGCGGTGACCACACCGGTCACGCGCAGGCAGTATTCGTTACGCACCGCTTCGGCGACCTTGAACATCTCCGCCTGCTCCGGATTGCAGACCACCTGCACCAGACCTTCACGGTCGCGCAGGTCGATGAAAATCAGCGAGCCGTGGTCGCGGCGGCGGTGCACCCAGCCGCACAGGCTGACGGTTTGGCCCAGCAATTCTTCAGTGACAAGGCCGCAGTAGTTTGTACGCATGGAGGACATATTGTTTTCAGTCTAGGTTGGTTATTCAACGGGCGCGGAAACGAAGCGCCGCACTCTTACTCTTTGGTTGGCAAATGCTCGGGGGCGACGACGCCCATCGAGACGATATATTTGAGGGCCGCGTCGACGCTCATGTCGAGTTCGATTACCTTGCTGCGTTCCATCATCAGGAAAAAGCCCGAGGTGGGGTTCGGCGTGGTCGGCACGTACACGCTGACGAAGTCGCCCACCAGGTGGTTCTTGACGTCGCCGCCCGGCACGCCCGTCAGGAAGCCGATGGTCCAGCACTCGGCGTGCGGATACGGCAGCAGCACGGCCTTGCGAAAGGCGTTGCCGGACGAGGAAAACAAGGTGTCCGATACCTGCTTGACGCTGCCGTAGAGCGAGCTGACCACGGGAATGCGGTGCAGCAGGCGTTCCCACAGGCGCACCAGATAGTTGCCGACCAGGTTGTTGGCCAGCAGGCCGGTGAGGAACACGATGGCGATGGTCAGGATCGTGCCCAGGCCCGGAATTTCGCGCCCGAACAGGGTATGCGGCTGCCAGCGCTCGGGCACCAGCAGCAGCGACTGGTCCATGGTGCTGATGACCAGGTTCAGGACCCACAGGGTGATCGCCAGCGGGACCAGGACCAGCAATCCGGTGATGAAATATTTACGCATTCGGCTCTCGGTAATTGGCGGGACGCCACAGCGTCCCTTGGCTCAGGGCGTGCCGCTGCCCGGCGTGGCCGACGGCTTGGCTGGCGCCGCGGGCGCGGAGGACTCGGCGGCAGGGGTTGCCGCAGCGGCCGGGGCCGCGGGCGCGGCTGCGCCGCCCTCGGCCGGACCGCTGGCGGTGCCCGTCGATGGCGCGGCTCCGCCCCGGAAATCGGTGGCGTACCAGCCGGTTCCCTTGAGCTGGAAGCCGGCGGCGGTTAATTGCTTCTTGAAAGAAGGCTTGCCGCAGGACACGCAGACCGTCAACACAGGGTCGGAGATCTTCTGCAATACATCCTTGGCAAAACCGCATTCATCGCAGCGGTAGGCGTAAATCGGCATTGAATACTCCGCAAAAATCGTCAAAACCCTGAATTATAAGCTTTTTTCAAAGTCACAAGCATAAATGGCCAGCCGCGAGGATGGTAAGATGCGTGCCTGCTGCGCGGCATGCGCCGGGCTAACTTGAAAAAGGAAATTGAACGATGTTGATAAAGTCTCGTGTTCTGTTCATCGGCGCTGCCTCGGCGCTGGCACTGGCCGCCTGCGGCCCAAAAGAGTCGGCCAACGCAGCGCCTGCGGCGTCCGGCCAGGCGTCCACCTCGGCTCCTGCCGCCAAGGATGGCGTCGCAGCCACCGTTAACGGAACCGCGATTTCGACCGCCACGGTCGACATGATGGTCAAGGAGCGCACCTCCCAGGGCCAGCCGGACACCCCTGAGCTGCGCAAGGCCATCGTCGACAACCTGGCAATGCAGACCCTGGTGGCCAACGAAGGCACCAAGAAGGGCCTGGACAAGACCGACGACGTCAAGCGCCAGCTGGAGCTGATCAAGCAGTCGATGACGGCCAACGCCTTCATCCAGGACTGGATCAAGGCCAATCCGGTGACCGACGAAATGGTCAAGGCCGAATACGACAAGATGGTCGGCACGGCCGGCGGCACCGAATTCAAGGCGCGCCATATCCTGGTCAAGGAAGAAGCCGAAGCGAAAAGCATCATCGCCAAGCTGAAAAAGGATGCCAAGGCATTCGCCAGCCTGGCCAAGGAAAAATCGAACGATCCCGGCTCGAAAGTCAACGGCGGCGACCTGGGCTGGTTCAACCCGGCCAGCATGGTGCCCGAGTTCGGCGCGGCTGTGGCCAAGCTGGAAAAAGGCAAGTTCACCGAAGAGCCGGTCAAGTCGCAGTTCGGCTACCACGTGATCATGCTCGAAGATTCGCGCCCGATCACCCCGCCGCCGCTGGAACAGCTCAAGGATCAGCTCAAGCAGCAGGTTCAGCGCACCAATATGAAGGCGTATCTGGACAAGCTGAAAGCCGACGCCAAGATCGTGTACACCAACCCTGTGGCAGCGCCAGCGGCAACGGGCGCAGCGGCACCGGCGGCACCAGCGGCCCACGATGGCCACGACCACGGCGCAGCACCAGCGGCAGCGCCAGCGGCCGCCACCCCGGCAGCATCGAAGTAAGCGGCTCCGGCCGGCGTCGCGGCGACTACGCCGCGGCGTGCACCACGCCGTTCCCCCAGCGGGAACGGTTCACCTGCGCTGCCACACCATCCAGCGCTCCTTGCCGGCAAACACGGCAATTGTATCCTCCACGGCAGCATCTTCCACGCAGCGAAACGCCGGCGTGAGCAAGGCGTCGAGTTCGGCTACGGCGATCCCGAACGGCGGCCCCTTGAGCACATCGTCGAAGAAGAAAAATCCCGCCAGCAGCGCTCCGGGCGCGAGCAGTTCGGCCCAGCGCGCGGCCACTTGCGGCCACATGGCGCGCGGCAAGGCGCACAGGAAGGCACGTTCGTACATCAATTCGACCGGCTGGTCCGGCGCAAACGCAAAAAAGTCCGCCTCGCGCACGCGCTCGCTCCACGGCCCCACCGCCGCCCTGGCGGCGGCCACGGCGGCCGGCGAAAAATCGATGGCGGTGGCGTCCCAGCCGGCGTCGCACAGGTAGGCCAGTTCGTAGGCGGCGCCGCAGCCGGGAATCAGGGTGCGCAGCGGGCGCGCGGCGCGGCCGGCGAAATCGCGCAGCGCCGCCGGCACCCCGCCCCGGTCCCAGGGCGTGAAACCGCGCTCGAAGCGCTCGTCCCAGAAGGCGGGCGACAGCGGATCGCGGCTGGCGAAGTCGGGCATGGTCAGATCAGATGCGACCAGCGCCCGTAGGCCAGCAGCGCCACCGCCCCGCTCACGACCAGCGCGCCGCAGGCCAGCGCGACCGAGATCAGGCGGTTGGTGCGCTGCTGCTCGATCACCAGGATCTTGAGCAAGTCATGGTTGATGGTGGCCGGCTCGGCCGCCTGCAGCAGCGCCCGGTGAACCAGGCGCGGCAGTTGCGGAATGATATGGGTGTAGCGCGGCGCCTCGGCCTTGAGGCGCTCGACCATGCCGCGCACGCCGACCTGTTCGCCCATCCAGCGCTCCAGGTAGGGCTTGGCGGTTTTCCACAGGTCCAGGTCGGGATCGAGCTGGCGCCCCAGGCCTTCGATATTGAGCAGGGTCTTTTGCAGCAGCACCAGCTGCGGCTGGACTTCGACGTTGAAGCGGCGCGAAGTCTGGAACAGGCGCAGCAGGATCTGGCCGAAGGAAATATCCTTGAGCGGGCGGTCGAAGATCGGCTCGCAGCAGGCGCGCACGGCCGATTCGAGCTCGTCGACCCGGGTTTCGCGCGGGGCCCAGCCCGATTCGATGTGGGCTTCGGCCACGCGCTTGTAGTCGCGCCGGAAAAAGGCCAGGAAGTTTTGCGACAGGTAATCCTTGTCGAAATCGTTCAGGGTGCCGACGATGCCGAAGTCGAGCGCAATGTAGCGCCCGAAGGTTTCCGGCGCGACCGAGACCAGAATATTCCCCGGGTGCATATCGGCGTGGAAAAAGCCATCGCGGAACACCTGGGTGAAGAAAATCTCGACGCCGTCGCTGGAGAGTTTTTTCAGGTCCACGCCCTCGGCCGCCAGGCGGTCGATCTGCGAGACCGGAATGCCGTGCATGCGTTCCATGACGATCACGCTGCTGGCGCAGTAATCCCAGTACATCTCGGGCACCATCAGCAGGTTGGAGCCGGCGAAGTTGCGGCGCAGCTGGCTGGCGTTGGCGGCCTCGCGCATCAGGTCGAGTTCGTCGTGCAGGTATTTGTCGAACTCGGCGACCACTTCCTTCGGTTTCAAACGCTTGCTGTCGGCCCAGATGCGCCCAATCCATTCGGCGGCGATATGCATCAGCGCCACGTCTTCATCGATCGACTTTTTCATGCCGGGACGCAGCACCTTGACGGCGACTTCCTTGCCATCCTTCAAGACTGCGAAATGCACCTGGGCGATCGATGCCGACGCCACCGGGGTGCGGTCGAAACTGGCGAACAATTCGTCCGGGTGGGCGCGCAGCGAGCGCGTGATCTGGGCAATCGCCAGTTCGGAACTGAACGGCGGCACCCGGTCCTGCAGATGGGTCAACTCGTCGGCGATGTCGAACGGCATCAGGTCGCGCCGGGTCGAGAGCACCTGGCCGAACTTGACGAAGATCGGGCCCAGTTCTTCCAGCGCCATGCGCAGGCGCACGCCGCGCGGGGCCGAGATATCGCGCCAGAAGATCACATTGTCGATCAGCTTGGCCGTGCGCGGCACTTTCAGGCCGGAGATGGCGATTTCGTCGAGGCCGTACTTGACCGCGACCCGGAGAATTTTAAGCAGGCGCAGGAATTTCAATACCATTAAAGATCCAGTTTCTGTTGCCCGGCAGCATTTAGCGCGTCCGGTGCGGCGCCCGTGGGCGCCAGCTTTTGTTCGAGCCGGGCGAGGCGCTTGGCGGTGCGCTCGACATCGTCGCGCAGGCGGCTCACTTCGGCGCCGAAATCGTCGACCGTGGCCGGACGCACCAGCAGGGGCTGCTCTTCGAGGAAGAATTCGGCCAGGTTTTCCGCCACCTTGCCGTGCGCCGCGCGCACGCCGTCGAACACGCTTCTGGCGCCGCCCACCAGGCGGGTGGCGGCGATCGGGCCGACCAGGCGTTCGAGGTCGTGCTCGGCTTCCCAGCGCAAGCCCTTGCTCACTTGCGAAATCGTGTTGGCGAACTCGGCATCGCCCTCGATCTTGACGTAGGAAAAGGCGCGCTCGCGGTTCTGGGCGATCAGCGGCAGGTCGGCCAGCTTGACGCGGATGGTGACGCTGGCGCCCTCCTCCGGCGTGCCGGTCGGGCCGGCCGCGACCATGCCGTCGCGCGTAACAAGCAGGCGCAGCGCAATGCCGCTGGCATCGATGCAGGCCACTTTACCGCTGTGCAGCGCCAGCGCATCCCTGGCCCACGCTTCCTGCGCCAGCAAGTGATTGATTGCGGCGATGGCGGGCGCCATCAGCGCGGATTGGGGAGTAAACGAGTTCGGTGGTGACATGTGGGCACGCTTAAAGAACAAAACCGCCTACGGACGCGGGCCGCCCGGGCTAGGGCGGTTTTGATCTTACCAGTTTGCCGGGCACTTTTCCGGCAGCACTGTTACTTTGAGAAAGAATAATCAGGAAAGCAGCCCGATACCCGCCAGCTTCCAGTCGCCGCCGCCTTTGAGCGGCCTGGACATATTCCATACCTCGGCCAGCGGCTCGGGAGCGGCGCCCGGCGCGGTGCGGATCTGGCCGCTGAAGCGGACCGTGGCCAGGAAGGCGTCGCCGACGGTCTCGACACCCAGCAGTTCGGACTCGATCGAGACCACCTCGGTGACGCTGGCGCCGGGCGCCTGCATCTGCGGCTGCAGTTCGGCGAATACCTGCGGCGTGGTGAACTGGCGCAGGTCGCTGGCGTCGGCCTTGTCCCAGGTCTTTTGCATGCGGATGAAGGTGGCCTTGGCCTGGCGCAGGAAGGCGGTGTTGTCGAAACCGGGCGGAAAGGCGGGTTTGGCGCTGACCGCGACAGGCGCGGGTTTGGCTGCCGCGTCGCGGCGCCGGATGATGCGAAAGCCAAAGAAACCGGCCAGGCCGAACAGCATGACCGCGCCGCCGATGAGAACCTGGGGCGGGTATTCCGATGTGGTGGCGGCGGCAGGAGCCGCGGCCGGGGCCTGCTGCGCCATGGCCGCGCCGGACAGCGCCGCAGCACTGAAGAAGATGCTTGCAACAAATTTTTTCATCGTACGTTTCCTAGAACTTGATACCGGTGTGCAATGCCGCCACGCCGGCCGTCAAATTGAAATACTGGACCCGCTCCAGTCCGGCCGTTTCCATCATCGTCTTGAGGGTTTCCTGGTCCGGATGCATGCGGATCGACTCGGCCAGGTAGCGGTAGCTCTCGGCGTCGCCGGCGATTTTCTGGCCCAGCCACGGCAGCACCGAGAACGAATACACGTCGTAGGGCTTTTGCAGGGGCGTGGCAACCTTGGAGAATTCGAGCACCAGCAGCTTGCCGCCGGGTTTCAGGACGCGCCGCATTTCCGCCAGCGCCTGGTCCTTGTGGGTCATGTTGCGCAGGCCGAAGGCCACGCTGACCCGGTCGAAATAATTGTCGGGGAACGGCAGTTTTTCGGCGTCGCACAGCAGGGTCGGCGTGATCAGGCCCTTGTTGAGCAAGCGGTCGCGGCCGACTCGCAGCATCGATTCGTTGATGTCGGTGAGCCAGACTTCGCCGGTCTTGCCGGCCTGCTTGGCGAAAGCCTTGGCCAGGTCGCCCGTGCCGCCGGCGATGTCGAGCACCTTGAAGCCGGGGCGCACGCCCGCGTTGGCGATGGTGAAGGTCTTCCACAGCCGGTGCAGGCCGCCCGACATCAGGTCGTTCATCACATCGTACTTGGATGCGACCGAATGGAACACCTTGGCCACTTCGTGGACCTTGTCGTCCTCGGAGACCGTCTTGTAACCGAAATGTGTGCTGTTTGTCATAGTAGGGCCGCCGTTTGTCTGCGTGCATTATACAAGCGACCCACGGCGGCGGCACGCGACGCGTTTCCTATTGGCTCCAGGCGCGCGAGCGCTCCACCGCGCGGCGCCATTCGCCCATCCGCTGCACCCGCTCATCCGTCGCCATGGCGGGCTCGAAGCGCCGTTCCATCTGCCACTGGGCCGCGATTTCCTCCTGCGAGGCCCAGAAACCCACCGCCAGCCCGGCCAGGAATGCCGCGCCCAGGGCCGTGGTCTCGGTCACCACCGGCCGCACGACCGGCACGCCGAGAATATCGGCCTGGAACTGCATCAACAGGTTGTTGCGGGCGCAGCCGCCATCGACCCGCAGCTGGGTCAGCGGCATGGCGGCATCGGCCTGCATGGCGTCGAGCACGTCCGCGCTTTGCAGGGCAATGCTCTCGAGCGTGGCACGCGCGATGTGGGATTTGTTGGTGCCGCGCGTCATGCCGACCATGGTGCCGCGCGCGTAGGCGTCCCAGTGCGGTGCGCCCAGGCCGGCAAAGGCGGGCACGAACAGCACGCCGCCATTGTCCGGCACGGCGAGCGCGAGCTCTTCGACCTCGGCCGCGCTCTTGATGATGCCGAGGCCGTCGCGCAGCCACTGGATGGCGGCGCCGGCCATGAAGACGCTGCCTTCGAGCAGGTAATCGGTGCCTTTTGGCAGGGTCCAGCCGATCGTGCTGATCAGCTTGTTCTGCGAAATCGTGGCCGTTGGGCCGGTGTGCATCAGCATGAAGCAGCCGGTGCCGTAGGTATTCTTGGCCATGCCGGGGCTGTGGCAAGCCTGGCCGAAGGTGGCGGCTTGCTGGTCGCCGGCGATGCCGGCAATCGGCACGGCCACGCCGAACAGGTGGGCGTCGGTATGGGCGGCTACGCCGCTGCTGGCGACTACCTCCGGCAGCAGTGCGGCGGGAATGTCGAGCAGGGCCAGCAGCTCATCGTCCCAGCGCGCGCTGTGGATGTTGAACATCAGGGTGCGCGCGGCATTGCTTGGGTCGGTCAGGTGCTTGCCGCTCATTTTGAAGATGAGCCAGCTGTCGACGGTGCCGAAGGCCAGCTCGCCGCGCTCGGCGCGGGCGCGCGCCCCGGGGACGTTGTCGAGCAGCCATTTGAGTTTGGGGCCTGAAAAATAGGCGTCGAGAACCAGCCCGGTTTTTTGCTGGAACAGGTCTTCGTGGCCGTCGGCGCGCAGCGCTTCGCAGCAGGGCGTGCTGCGGCGGTCCTGCCAGACGATGGCGGGGGCGACCGGTTCGCCGGTGGCGCGGTCCCACAGCACGGTCGTTTCGCGCTGGTTGGCGATGCCGATGGCGGCGATGTCGGCGGCCGCCACGCCGTTGCTGCGCAGGACCTCGTCGATGACGGCGCGCTGCGACTGCCAGATTTCGTTGGCGTCGTGTTCGACCCAGCCGGGCTGGGGGAAGAACTGGCGGAATTCCTGCTGCGCCGCGCCGTGAATGTGACCGGCGCGGTCGAACAGAATCGCGCGCGAACTGGTGGTGCCCTGGTCGATGGCGAGAATGAATTTGGTCATGCTGGGTCGCGGTGATGAGATAGGTAAAACATGAGATACCTGCGTCATCCCCGCCTGCGCGGGGACGACGCGGTGGAGGCTTAGCGCGCCCGCCCTTCCTTCCACGCCTTGAGCAAGACGTCATACGCAATCGTCTCCCCCTTCGGCTTCTCGTTGGCCAGCTTCTTCCACGGCGCGGCCTTGTCGGTCAAATACGTGGCCGGATCGACCTTCGGATTGAGCTTCGGCGGGCAGTTCTGCATGCCTGCGCGCTGCAGGCGCGCCATCACCGCATCCATTTCCTCGGCCAGGTTATCCATCGCGGCCTGCGGGGTCTTCTCGCCGCTCACCGCCGTGGCCACGTTCTTCCACCACAGCTGCGCCATCTTCGGATAGTCCGCCACGTTGTTGCCGGTCGGGCTCCACGCCACCCGCGCCGGGCTGCGGTAAAACTCGATCAAGCCGCCGTATTTATCCGCGTTCTTGGTAAAGTAATCGTGCTTGATATCCGACTCGCGAATAAAGGTCAGGCCCGTGATCGACTTCTTGAGCGACACCGTCTTGGACGTGACGAACTGCGCATACAGCCAGGCCGCCGCGCGCCGGTCCGGCGGGGTCGACTTGAAGAAGGTCCACGCGCCGACGTCCTGGTAGCCGTTCTGCATGCCCTCTTTCCAGTACGGGCCGTGCGGCGACGGCGCCATGCGCCATTTCGGCTTGCCATCGGCCTGTACCACCGGCAGGCCCGGTTTCATCATCGACGCGGTGAACGCCGTGTACCAGAAAATCTGCTGCGCCACTTCACCCTGCGCCGGCACCGGACCGGATTCCGAGAACGTCATGCCGCCCGCCTGCGGCGGCGCGTACTTCTTCATCCAGTCGACGTATTTGGTCAGCGCGAACACCGACGCCGGCGAATTGGTCGCCCCGCCGCGCGCAACCGCCGCGCCCACCGGCGTGCACTTGTCGGCAGCGACGCGGATGCCCCACTCGTCGACCGGCAGGCCGTTCGGAATGCCCTTGTCGGCGGCACCGGCCATCGACAGCCAGGCATCGGTGAAACGCCAGCCGAGCGATGGGTCCTTCTTGCCGTAATCCATGTGGCCGAACACCTTCTTGCCGTCGATGTTCTTCACATCGTTGGTGAAGAACTCGGCGATGTCTTCATACGCCGACCAGTTCTGCGGCACGCCCAGCTCATAGCCGTACTTGGCCTTGAACTTGTCCTTGAGGTCCTTGCGCGCGAACCAGTCGGCGCGGAACCAGTACAGGTTGGCGAACTGCTGGTCGGGCAGCTGATACAGCTTGCCGTCCGGCGCGGTGGTGAAGCTGGCGCCGATGAAGTCCTTCAGGTCCAGGCCCGGATTGGTGAAGGCCTTGCCCTCGCCGGCCATGTAGTCCGACAGCGGGATGATCGCGCCGTAGCGGTAGTGCGTGCCGATCAGGTCCGAATCCGACACCCAGCCGTCGTAGATGCTCTTACCGGACTGCATGGACGTTTGCAGCTTCTCGACCACGTCGCCTTCCTGGATGATGTCGTGCTTGACCTTGATGCCGGTGATTTCCTCGAAGGCCTTGGCCAGCACCTTCGATTCGTAGACGTGGGTATCGATGGTTTCGGAGACCACGCTGATTTCCTTGATGCCCTTGGCCTTGAGTTTGGCGGCGGCGTCGATGAACCACTTCATTTCATCGAGCTGCTGCTGTTTCGACAGCGTGGACGGCTGGAATTCCTGGCCAATCCATTTTTCGGCATCCTTGGTCTCGGCCCAGGCGCTCGCCGTAGCCAGCAATGCAGCCGCCATCAATGTCATTTTCAATTTCATGTCTCCGCCCTTTTTTATGTACATCGTTAAGAAAGTACCCCACCATGCGCCGGTGCCCGGTTCAACCCCAGCGCATCACAATCAACAGCACCACAAATCCGATCGCCGCACCGATCCCCTGATGCAGCTCGCTCAGGCCCGCCCACGCGAGGTTAACATATGCCGCGGTGAGCAGGCCAATAAACAGGCGGTCGCCGCGCGTGGTGGACATCGGCAAAAAGCCGCGCCGCTCGATCGACGGCGAACGGATCTGCCAGATCGTCATCCCGGCCAGCATCAGGCCGATACAGCTAAAGAAAATGGCCACTGGCGCGGTCCACGCCATCCAGGCAAACAGGTCTTCCATGTCACACCCTCCCCATCGCAAAGCCCTTGGCAATATGATTGCGCACGAACCAGATGACCAGCGCGCCCGGCACGATGGTCAGCACGCCCGCCGCGGCCAGCACGCCCCAGTCCATGCCGCCGGCCGACACCGTGCGCGTCATGATCGCGGTGATCGGCTTGGCGTCGACCGAGGTCAATGTCCGCGCCAGCAGCAGTTCGACCCAGCTGAACATGAAGCAGAAGAAGGCGGTCACGCCCACACCCGATTTGATCAGCGGCAGGAAGATCTTGAAGAAGAAGCGCGGAAAGCTGTAGCCGTCGATGTACGCCGTCTCGTCGATTTCCTTGGGGATGCCGGACATGAAGCCTTCCAGGATCCACACCGCCAGCGGCACGTTGAACAGCATGTGCACCAGCGCCACGGCCAGGTGGGTGTCCATCAGGCCGACCGTCGAATAAAGCTGGAAGAACGGCAGCAAAAACACCGCCGGCGGCGTCATGCGGTTGGTCAGCAGCCAGAAAAACAGGTGCTTGTCGCCGATGAAGGAGTAGCGCGAAAACGCATACGCGGCAGGCAGCGCCACCGCCACCGACATCACCATGTTCATCATCACGTAGATCATCGAGTTGATGTAGCCGCTGTACCACGACGGATCGGTGAAGATGGTGCGGTAGTTCGCCAGCGTGAACTCGCGCGGGAAGAGCGTGAGCGCGCCGGTGATTTCTTCGTTGGTCTTGAACGACATGTTCAACATCCAGTAGATCGGCAGCATCGCCAGTACCAGATAGAACACCAGCAGCGGTGAGGACAGGCGCTTCATTTGGACTCTCCCGTACCGAGACGTTGCATCCAGCTATACAGCACGAAGCAGAACAGCAGGATGATGAGGAAATAGATCAGCGAAAAGGCAGCAGCCGGGCCAAGGTCGAACTGGCCCACGGCTTTCTGCGTCAGGTACTGCGACAGGAAGGTGGTGGCGTTGCCAGGCCCGCCGCCGGTCAGCACGAACGGTTCGGTGTAGATCATGAAGCTGTCCATGAAGCGCAGCAGCACGCCGATCATCAGCACATTGCGCATCTTCGGCAGCTCGATGTAGCGGAACACCGCAAAGCGCGAGGCGCCGTCGATGCGCGCCGCCTGGTAGTAGGCGTCGGGAATCGAGCGCAGGCCGGCGTACGCCAGCAGCACCACCAGCGGCGTCCAGTGCCACACATCCATCACCAGCACGGTGACCCAGGCGTCGACCACGCTGCCGGTGTAGTTGTAGCTGATGCCCATGCGGTTGATGGTATTGCCCATCAGGCCGATGTCGTCACGGCCGAAAATCTGCCAGATGGTACCGACCACGTTCCAGGGAATGAGCAGCGGCAGCGCGATCAGCACCAGCGCCAGCGAGGCGCGCCAGCCGCTGGCCGGCATGGTCAGCGCGATCAGGATGCCGAGCGGGAGCTGGATCAGCAGCACGGCCATCGAAAAGCCCAGCTGGCGCACCAGCGCGCCATGCAGTTCGCTGTCGCGCATGATCATCTTGAACCATTCGGTGCCCACAAAAACGCTGTTGGTGGGGCTGAGAATATCCTGGACCGAGTAGTTCACGATCGTCATCAGCGGCAGCACGGCCGAAAAGGCCACGCAGATGATCACCGGAAGAATCAGCAGCCAGGCGCGGTTGTTATAGGTTTTCATGTCAGGCCACCCGCTTGTCGTTGACGTAGTAAAGAGTGCGCTCGGGCGGAAAGCGCAGCCACACCGCCTGGCCGGCGCGCGCCGGAGCGCTGCGCAGCTTGGCGGTGACGGTATGCGCACCTACCGTAAATTCGGCCATGAAGTGCGTGCCCATATTGCGCACGCTCGCCACCGTGGCGGCCACGGTGTCGACGCCCTGCGCGGGGGCGCACTCGACGAACTCCGGACGGATGCCGATGGTGATGCCGGTGCTGCCTGCCAGCGCGGCTTGCGCCGCCGGCGGCAGCGCGATACCGTCCGCGCCAGGGTAAGCGCGGCCGTCGCGCACCGGGCAGGCCAGCAGGTTCATGCCGGGGTTGCCGATGAAGTAGCCCACGAAGGTGTGCGCCGGTTCCTCGAACAGCTCCTGCGCGCTGCCGGTCTGCACCACTTCGCCCTGGGTCATCACGACCACCTTGTCGGCGAAGGTCAGCGCTTCGACCTGGTCGTGGGTGACGTAGATCAGCGAGAGTTTGAGTTCGTGATGGATTTCCTTGAGCTTGCGGCGCAGCAGCCACTTGAGGTGCGGGTCGATCACGGTCAGCGGTTCGTCGAACAGCACCGCCGCCACGTCCGGCCGCACCAGGCCCCGGCCCAGCGATATCTTTTGCTTGGCGTCGACCGCCAGGCCGCTGGCACGGTGTTTCAAGTCGCTTGAGAGTTCCAGCATGGCGGCGATATGTTCGACCCGCTTGCGTACCTCGGCTTCTTTCCAGCCACGGTTGCGCAGCGGGAAAGCGAGGTTGTCGAACACCGTCATGGTGTCGTAGATGACCGGGAACTGGAACACCTGCGCGATGTTGCGCGCTTCCGGCGGCAGGTCGGTAACATCCTTGCCGTCGAAAATCACGCGTCCGTGCGAGGGGCGCACCAGGCCCGAGATGATGTTCAGCAGCGTGGTCTTGCCGCAGCCGGAAGGGCCGAGCAGCGCATAGGCGCCGCCGTCGTCCCAGGTCAGGTTCATCGGGCGCAGGGCGTAGTCCTCGGGCCGCTGCGGGTTCGGTTTGTAGGCATGCGCCAGGTCGGGTAGTTCGATGCGGGCCATGCTTACACTCCGTCTTGAGTCTGCGGCGGCGCGAACAGCAAGGCGCCGCCGGGTGCGAACATGAACAATTCGTCCGGACGCAGGTACACGGTGCACGGCACGCCGAGGTCGAGGTTATGCACGCCGGTCAGCTGCGCCACCAGCCCGATCGGACCGCGCTGCAAGTGGACATAGGTTTCGGACCCGCTGATTTCGGCCAGTTCGACCTGGGCGGCGAGCGGAAAATCGTCGGCATGCAGGGGCGCCAGGCGCAAGCTGTGGGCACGCAGGCCCAGCACCACCTCGCCATGCTGGGCGGCCTGGCGGCGCTGCGCGTCGTTCAGGGGAATCGCCAGATCGGGCGCCACGCTGGCCATGCCATCGGCGCCGACGGTGGCCGGGATCAGGTTGATCGGCGGGTCGCTGAAGGTGCGCGCACTCTGTACCGAATTGGGCGCGTTGAAGACGTCGAGCGTCGGTCCGTGCTGCAGCAGGCGCCCTTCGTGCAGCAGCACCGTGTGGCCGCCCAGCTGCAAGGCTTCGAGCGGCTCGGTGGTGGCGTAGACGACGGTGGTCTTCCCTTCCGCGAACAGGGCGGCCAGCTCCTTGCGCAGTTCTTCGCGCAGCTTGTAGTCGAGGTTCACCAGCGGCTCGTCGAGCAGCAGCAGGGCCGATTCCTTGATCAGCGCGCGTGCCAGCGCGGTGCGCTGCTGCTGGCCGCCGGACAGCTGCGCCGGCAGTTTGTTCAGGTGCGCCGAAATATGCAGGCGTTCGGCCATGCGTTCCACCCGGGTGCGAATCTCGCCCTCGGGCACGCGCTTGATGCGCAGCGGCGAAGCGATGTTGTCGAACACCGTGAACGATGGATAATTGATGAACTGCTGGTATACCATCGCCAGGTCGCGCTGGCGTACCGGCAGGCCTGTCACATCCTTGCCGCCGGCGATCACCTTGCCGTGCGTGGGCCGGTCGAGACCCGCCATGACCCGCATCAGCGACGTCTTGCCGGCCTGCGTGGTACCCAGCAGGACGTTGATGGTACCGGGTACCAGTTCGAGCGACATCGGGTACAGGTGATCCTGCGCCCCGTACTTCGTGCTCACGTTTTCCAATGCCAGCTGCATCATGTCTCCTGTTTTTTCCTGTCTTACTACTGCATCCCTGTGGCGGGATTTGCTTTTTTTACTTGCGAAATTCGGTGATCCAGGCATCGACTGCGATGCCTGCATCGGCTGGCAGATGCAAGCCCAGTTTGGAGCGGCGCCACAGCATGTCGGTTGCCGTGGTGGCCCATTCATGATCGATCCAGTAAGCCGCTTCCGCTTCGTACAGACCGGGGACGATCTCGGCGCCCATGGCGGCGATGCTGGTGCGCTGCTCGATGATCAGGTGGATGCGGGTGCCGTAAGCGCGCGCGTAGCGTGCCACCAGCGCGGCGGGCAGCCACGCGTACTGCTTCTGCAGGTTCGCGACAAAACCGTCGAATTCGAGCACGCTGCGGTTGTCCGGCAGCGGGCCGTGCACGTCGCCCCCGGGCAGGCAGGCATTGACCGTCCAGGCGCCGTGCGTGTTCCCCAGCACCGGCGCGACCAGGTCGACGGCTTGCTCGGCCAGTTTGCGGAAGGTGGTGATCTTGCCGCCGAAAATGGACAGCATCGGCGCACCCTGGGTGTCAAGCTCGAAGGTGTAGTCGCGCGTGACGTCGGACGCGTCGCTGGACTCGTCGTCGAGCAAAGGACGCACGCCGGAATAGCTCCACACCACGTCGGCCGGCGTGATCGGCTTGGTGAAGTAGCGGCTCGCCAGCGCGCACAGGTAATCGATTTCGGCCTGGTCGATCGCTACCTTGTCGGCGTCGCCGTGGTATTCGAGGTCGGTGGTGCCGATCAGGGTGAAGTCCTGCTCGTACGGAATGGCGAACACCACGCGCCCGTCCGGATGCTGGAAGATGTAAGCGTAGGGATGTTCGAACAGGCGCCGCACCACGATATGGCTGCCCTTGATCAGGCGCACGGACTTATCGGCCGGACCCGGGTTGGTCCCCTGCAGGAAGCGCGACGCCCATGGCCCCGCGGCGTTGACGATGCAGCGCGCGCTCACGTCGATGGCTTGTCCGTCGGCGCGGCGCAGGCGCGCTTCCCAGCGCTCGCCCTCGCGCCGTGCCGACTCGCAGGCGGTGCGGGTGAACACGCACGCACCCTTGGCGGCGGCGTCGATCGCGTTCAGCACGACCAGGCGCGCATCGTCGACCCAGCCATCGGAATACACAAAGCCGCGCGTAAAGGTCGATTTGAGCGGCGCGCCGGCCGCATGGCGGCGCAGGTCGATGCCTTCGGAGCCCGGCAGCAGCTCGCGCCGCGCCAGGTGATCGTACAAAAACAGGCCGGCGCGGATCATCCAGGCCGGGCGCTGGCCCTTGTCGACCGGGGTGACGAAGCGCATCGGCCACATGATGTGCGGAGCGGCGCGCAGCAGCACTTCACGCTCGATCAGCGCCTTGCGCACCAGGCCGAATTCGTACTGCTCCAGATAACGCAAGCCGCCGTGAATCAGCTTGGTGGCCGCCGACGAGGTGTGCGAGGCCAGATCGTCCTTTTCGCACAGGACCACGGACATGCCGCGCCCCGCCGCGTCACGCGCGATGCCGGCGCCATTCACGCCGCCGCCGACCACTAATAAATCACACGCGATACTGCCCGCCTTGTCCATGCCGCTCTCGCTTCAAAAGGGGAATCTGGGTACACTACAAAGATGAACAATAAGACAAAAACGAAAAAAATGAAACAAAAATTTATCTGTTTGTTTTCGTTTTATTTCGTTTGTGATAAATTTGGCGCTTTTACAGGAGCCCCACGATGACGCTCAACCCACGCCAGCGGCGCATTCTCGACGCAGTGCGCCAGCAGGTAACGGTGTCGCTGGAGGCACTCGCGCAGCAGCTTGAAGTGACGCCGCAAACCGTGCGGCGCGACGTCAAGCTGATGGAAGAAGCCGGCCTGCTGGCGCGCTACCACGGCGGCGTGGGCCTGCCCTCCTCGGTCCAGAACATCGACTACAGCGACCGCCAGGTGCTCAACGTGGACGCCAAGCGCCGCATCGCCAGCGCGGTGGCGGCGCAGGTGCCGTCGCACTGTTCGCTGTTGATCAATATCGGCACCACCACCGAAGAAGTGGCGCGCGCGCTGGTGCACCACCAGGGACTGCATGTGGTGACCAACAACCTCAATGTGGCGACCATCCTGTGCGACAGCCCCGGGTGCGAAGTGATCCTGGCCGGCGGCGTGGTGCGCGGTCGCGACCGCGGCATCGTGGGCGAAACCACCATCGATTTCATCCGCCAGTTCAAGGTCGATATCGGCATTATCGGCATTTCGAGCATCGAGCCCGATGGCACCCTGCGCGACTTCGACCCGCGCGAAGTCAAGGTGGCGCAGGCGATCATCGAGCAGTCGCGCGCGGTGTGGCTGGTGGCCGATCACGACAAGTTCGGGCGCCAGGCGCTGATGCGCATGGCGCACGCCTCGCAGATCGACGTGCTGTTCACCGACGCAAAACCGCCCGAGGCACTGGCCCGGGTGCTGCGCGAGGCCAAGGTGAATGTTGTAATTGCGCAATAACGTGCTTCAACGCTGGGCTGCGGGCGGTTTTTGGGGGATGATTGGTGTTACCCTAAGCCCCCCTATTTTGTTAGCGAATGAGCATGTCGACTTTTCTGATGATCCTTGCCGTGATTGCGATCGTGGCCGGCGCCGTGGCAGCCGGCTTCTATTACCATCAGCGCAATCAATTCAGCAGGCTGGCGGGCGATTTCAAGCTGTACGCACCCTACCTGGTCGAGCAAACCGCGCGCGTACGCCTGCGCGTGCAACCGCTGGGACGTGAATATATCGGCGAGGAAGACGCCGATGCCTACGCCGAGATGAAAAAACTGTGGTCGGGGATGACCAACCACCGCATGAAACTGCTCGGCACCTTCGCGTCCGACGAAGACCAGCGCGTGTACATCATCGGCCAGCACCCGGACAACAAGATCGTCGGCCTGGTGGGCCTGCAGCGCGGCATGCGCCCGTTCGTCGAATTCATCAAATTGTCATCCAGCGGCACCGTGGGAGTGCTGAGCGGCGCTCCTGGCGCGCGCGCGCTGCGCCTTCCGACGCTGACGGTCGAACCCAATAATAAGGCGTCATGGCGTTCGGCGGTCGCAGCGTTTGCCTCGACGCCGGAAGGGCGCGCCCTCGACGTGAACAACCTGATCGTGCTGTTTGAAAAAGTGCATGCGGCGCGCATGGACCATCAGCTGGCCGCCGCCCCGACCCTGCCCCAGATCAAATCGCACGCGGCCGCCCAGGGCGCCGCCGACACCTTGCACGGACAGCAGCTCGAACATGCGCTGGAAATGAACCACGTCGCCTGGACCGAAGCCGTGCAGGTCGCGCTGCTCGATAACACCAAGCGCAAGCTCAAGCTGACGGTTGAAACCTGGGCGCGCCTGGAGCCGCAGCTGATCGTTATCCACGCGGGCATGAATGTGGATGACGTCCTCGCCAAGCTGGCGGAGTATCCATCGGTCGATGCGCTGGGCGTTCAGCTCAAGGCGCAGGAACTGGGGCCGCTGGAAATTTTCGACCAGATGAATGAGCGCCTGGCGACTGCCGACCGGCGCCGCCTGGTGCTCAAAGTGAGTTCGCCGGTGCCCGCCGCAATCTACGCGCGCGCCGGCGCGATGCAGTCGGCCGGCGTATCGCCGCAGGCGCTGGCCGCGTAAGTAAACGCTCACTTGCCCGCGCAGGAAGCGCGACCCCGCAGCCGGACGGCAGATCAGTGCTTGTGGCCGCAGCCCTTGGCCGCTGTCGGCACGCCCGGCAGCTCGGCGCCAGGCTCGCGGCCTGCGTCACCCTCGAAGCCGGCGGCGTGCAGGCGCGCCATGTAGTCGGCCCACAAGGCCTTTTGCTCGCTACCGAGCTTGTACAGGTAATCCCACGAGAACAGACCGGTGTTGTGGCCGTCCGAGAAGGTCGGCTGCACCGCGTAGTTACCCACCGGTTCGAGCGCCGTGACGCCGACATCGCGCTTGCCCAGCTGGAGCACTTCCTGCCCCTGGCCATGGCCGCGCACTTCGGCCGACGGCGAATACACGCGCAGAAGCTCGAACGGAATCGAAAAGCTGCTGCCGTCGTCGAAGGCAATATCGAGCACGCGCGATTTCTGGTGGACGGTCAATGCGGTCGGGTTCATGCTGATTTTTCCATGCGGCGCGCAATGTCAGCCGCCAGTTTCGGCAGCAGCGCGCGGCGCTCCGCCAGAATCGATTCGTCGGTCGTGCGCACCGCCGCCGTCCACACCGGATTCGGGAAGTGCGCATCGTCGGCGTAGCGCGGAATGACATGCCAGTGCAGATGCGGCGTCATGTTGCCAAGGCTGGCCACGTTGATCTTGTCGGGCTTGAGCACATCGCGCAGCGCCAGTTCCACATGCCACACAGCGTCGGTGAGCAGCAGGCGGTCGCTCGGCGCCAGGTCGGTCATTTCCTTGACATGATCGTTCCAGATCACGCGGCAAAAGCCCGGATAGGCGGCGTCGTCGACCAGGATGACCGACAGCCTGTCGTTGCGCCAGATCGGCTCGACCGCCGGTTCGCACAGTTCACACGTCATACCAGTACCCTTTCGATGCCGCCGCTGTTGGCACGGGCAACGTATTCCGGCAGCCAGTTTTCGCCCAGCTTGTGGCGCGCGATTTCGATGACGATGTAGTCGGCGGTGGTGCCGGCATCGTCGTTGTAGCGCGACAGGCCTTGCAGGCACGATGGGCAGCTGGTCAGGATCTTGACGTCGCCGCTGAAGCCATCGGCGCGCAGCTTGTCGGCGCCCTTCTCCATCTCGCCTTCCTTGCGGAAGCGCACCTGCGTGGCGATGTCGGGACGCGACACGCCGAAGGTACCGGATTCGCCGCAGCAGCGGTCGTTCTTCTCGATCTTCACGTTGTCCACCGTCGACACCAGCGCATTGACGGTCTTGACCGAATCCTGCAGCTTCATCGGATTGTGGCAAGGCTCGTGGTACATATAGCGCGTGCCGCTGACGCCTTCGAGCTTGACGCCTTTTTCGAGCAGGTACTCATGGATGTCCATGATGCGGCACCCCGGGAAGATCTTGTCGAACTCATAGGTCGCCAGCTGGTCGTAGCAGGTGCCGCACGACACCAGCACGGTCTTGATGTCGAGGTAGTTGAGCGTATTGGCCATGCGGTGGAACAGCACGCGGTTATCGGTCATCATCTTGTCAGCCTTGTCGTACTGGCCGGCGCCACGCTGCGGGTAGCCGCAGCACAGGTAACCCGGCGGCAGCACGGTTTGCACGCCGACTTCCCACAGCATCGCCTGGGTGGCCAGGCCAACCTGCGAGAACAATCGTTCCGATCCGCAGCCCGGGAAGTAGAACACGGCTTCGGTATCGGCCGTGGTCACTTTCGGATTGCGGATGATCGGGATGATCTTGTCATCTTCGATATCGAGCAGCGCGCGCGCGGTCTTCTTGGGCAGGTTGCCCGGCATTTTCTTGTTGATGAAGTGGATCACCTGCTCGCGTACCGGCGCCTTGCCGGTCGTCGGCAGCGGCGCCTTGGTCTGCTTCTTGGCGAATTTTTTCAGCACGTTGTGGCCGAAGCGCTGCGCCTTGAAACCCCAGCCGGCCATGACCTGGCGCGTGGCGTTGATGGTCACCGGGTCGGTCGCGTTCAGGAAGAACATCGCCGCCGCGTTGGCAGGCCTGAAGGTCTTCTTGTCCATCTTGCGCAGCAGGTTACGCATGTTCATCGACACGTCGCCGAAGTCGATGTTGACCGGGCATGGCGTGACGCACTTGTGGCATACGGTGCAGTGGTCGGCCACGTCCTCGAATTCTTCCCAGTGCTTGATCGAGACGCCGCGGCGGGTCTGCTCTTCGTACAGGAACGCTTCGATCAGCGAGGACGTCGCCAGGATCTTGTCGCGCGGCGAATACAGCAGGTTCGCGCGCGGCACGTGGGTGGTGCACACCGGCTTGCATTTACCGCAGCGCAGGCAATCCTTGATGCTGTTGGCGATCTCGCCGATATCGCTTTGCTGCATGATCAGCGATTCGTGGCCCATCAGGCCGAACGACGGCGTGTAGGCGTTGCGCAGGTCGGCCCCGAACTCGGGCAGGTTGAGCAGCTTGCCCTTGTTGAAACGCCCTTCCGGATCGATACGCAGCTTGTAGTCGCGGAATTCGCCGATTTCTTCTTCGGTCAGGAATTCGAGCTTGGTGATGCCGATGCCATGCTCGCCCGAGATCACGCCGTCGAGCGAGCGCGCCAGCTTCATGATGCGGCCCACGGCTTCGTGCGCATCCTGCAGCATGGCGTAGTCGTCCGAATTGACCGGCAGGTTGGTGTGCACGTTACCGTCGCCGGCATGCATGTGCAGCGCCACGAACACGCGCGAACGCAGCACCTTCTGGTGGATCGCGGCCGATTCATCGAGAATCAGTTTGTAGGCGGCGCCGTTGAAGATCTGTCGCAGTTGCGCGCGGATTTCCTGCTTCCACGAGACGCGCACGGTGCGGTCCTGGACCACGTCGAACAGGGTGGCGTCGGGCTGCTGCGCCAGGCGCTCGTCGAACACGACGTCGAGGCGCTCCATGCCGATTGCGCGCAAGGCATCGCGCGCGCCGGCCAGCGGCTGGTCGAGCTGGGCCAGCAGCCAGGTCCAGCGCGCGTGCACGGCGCCGAGCAGTTCGCTGGCTTGCTGCACGCGGTCGCCCAGCATTTCTTCGTCGCCGATCGATTCGCCGGAGGCGTCGTCGCTTTTACCGACCGGCAGATTGCCGGCGGCGAAAAACGCGCGCAGTTCGTCGGTCAGCTGCAGCTTGTTCTTGATCGACAGCTCGATGTTGATGCGCTCGATGCCGTCGGTGTATTCGCCCATGCGGCCCAGCGGAATGACCACGTCTTCGTTGATCTTGAAGGCGTTGGTATGGCGCGCAATCGCCGCGGTGCGGGCGCGGTCGAGCCAGAATTTCTTGCGCGCTTCCGGGCTGACGGCCACAAAGCCTTCGCCCACGCGGGTGTTCGCGATGCGCACCACTTCGGAGGCGGCTTGCGCCACCGCGTTCTCGTCGTCGCCGACGATGTCGCCGAACAGCGCCATCTTGGGCAGCACGCCGCGTTTCGATTTGGTGGCGTAGCCGACCGCGCGCAGATAGCGCTCATCGAGGTGTTCCAGGCCGGCCAGGCGAATGGTCGCAAACGCCGGGCCGCCCTTGGCCGGCAGGCCATCGAGGTAATCCTTGATTTCGACAATCGATGGAATCGCATCGCGCGCCTGGCCGAAGAATTCGAGGCAGACGGTGCGCGCGTACTTCGGCATCTTGTGCAAAATCCAGCGCGCCGACGTGATCAGGCCATCGCAGCCTTCTTTCTGGATGCCCGGCAGTCCGGACAGGAATTTGTCGGTGACGTCCTTGCCCAAGCCTTCCTTGCGGAAGCGCCGGCCTTCGATGACCAGCATTTCGGTCTTGAACGGCGCGTCTTTCGCTTCGCCGCGTGCGTTCGGGTGGGTCCATTCGAGCTTGAAGGTGGCGGTCGGCGCGTCGTGGATCTTCGACAGATTGTGGCCGATGCGCGTTACTTCCAGCCAGTCGCCGTTCGGGTCGACCATCTTCCACGACGCCAGGTTGTCGAGCGCGGTGCCCCACAACACAGCCTTTTTGCCGCCGGCGTTCATTGCGACATTGCCGCCGATGCAGGAGGCTTCGGCCGATGTAGGGTCGACCGCGAACACGAAGCCGGCCTTTTCGGCGGCGTCGGAAACGCGCTTGGTGACCACGCCGGCGCCCGAATGAATGGTCGCGTATTCGTGGTCCACGCCGGGCAGCATGGTCATTTCGACTTCGCCCAGGGTGATCAGTTTTTCAGTGTTGATGACGGCCGACATGGGCGTGAGCGGAATGGCGCCGCCCGTGTAGCCGGTTCCTCCGCCACGCGGAATGATGGTCAGTCCGAGCTCGATGCAGCCCTTGACCAGGCCCGCCATTTCATCTTCGGTGTCGGGCGTGAGCACCACGAACGGATACTCGACGCGCCAGTCGGTGGCATCGGTCACGTGGGCGACGCGTTTCATGCCGTCGAAGCAGATATTGTGCTTTTCGGTGTAGCGGCCCAGCACCTTGGTGGTGCGCTTGCGCAGGTCCCAGGTCTGGCGGAATTCGTTGCCGAAGTCTTCGACGGCCTTGGACGCCGCCTTGAGCAGCTTTTCCACGTTGGCGCTGCGCGCGCGCGCGACTTCGCCGGTCGGGTCGTCGCCCTCCAGCGCGTCGACGCTGGTGCGGCGTTTGTCCACTTCGGCCAGGCGGTGATGCAGTGCGTCGATCAGTTCCTGGCGCCGCTTCGGGTTGTCCAGCATGTCGTCCTGCAAATACGGGTTGCGCCGCACCACCCAGATATCGCCCAGCACCTCGTACAGCATGCGCGCCGAGCGCCCGGTCTGACGCGAACCGCGTAATTCGTCGAGCAGCTCCCAGGACGACTCGCCCAGCAGACGGATCACGATTTCGCGGTCCGAAAACGAGGTGTAGTTATAAGGGATTTCGCGCAGGCGGGTCGCGGCGTGACCGTTTGGCGTTTCGGCCAGAAGTGCTTGGATTTGTGCGGGGGCGTTCATGTATTGGTGGACTATGTGGACTGACCCTAAGGAAGTTCATTCTAGCGTATTGCGCTGCACAACGCAGGAACAGCCTTCGCTTTTGCAAGGGCTACAGGGGGAAAGCGCACAAACAAATCGATGGCGATTTGAGAAATCGACAAGAGTTTTTGGATTTAACGCCACCCTCCACCGATCAAAATTCAGCCGGAATCAAAATTTCCTCAACAAAATACTGAATCACCCGCCGCGTCAGCGCTCGCGCATCGCCGCGCGCAGGGCATCGACATAGCGTTCGCTGACGGCGACGTGTGCGCCCGAGCGCAGGGTCAGGCGCCAGGCGCCATCGCCCACCACGTCCAGATTGGCGGCCTGGCTGGTGCGCACCACTGCGCCGCGGTGGACGCGCAGGAAGCGGGCCGGATCGAGATGGCCCAGCAGGCGGCTCAGGGGCAGCCGGTGCATCACGCTGCGCGTGCCCAGGTGCAGGCTGACGTAATTACCGCAGGTTTCGATCCAGTCGACGTCGGCCAGCTGAATGCATTCGATGCGGCCGACCGAGCGCACGCTCACCTGCCGCCAGTACCGCTCCGGTGTGCCGGGAGGCCCGGCGCTGGCGCAGTTCCAGCATCGATTCGGCACGCGCCAGCGCAGTGGCGAGGCGCGCATCGTGCACGGGTTTGAGCAGGTAGTCGAGGGCGTGCACCTCGGAGGCGTCGAGCGCAAAGGCGTTATGCGCGGTGACGAAAATGACCAGCGGCGGGTTGGCCAGGCCGGCCAGCGCGCGCGCCAGCACCATGCCGGAGTTGCCCGGCATCTGGATATCGAGGAAAACGACGTCGACGTCCTGCGATGCGATGAACGCCTGGGCCGCGGCCACGCTGGGACATTCGCCGGCCACCTGCCAGCGCGGGTGGTCGGCCAGGGCGTAGCGCAGGTTGACGCGGCCCGGTTCCTCGTCGTCGACGATCAGCGCGCGCACCATCATGTGTCCGGCGCATGCAGCGGCATGCGGATATCGACCACGAAGCGGCCGTCGTTCAGGCCCGTTTGCAGCGAGGCGCTGTCGCCGTAGGCCAGTTGAAGGCGCGCGCGGGTATGGCGCAGGCCCATCCCGAGGCCGGGATTGGCCGAGCGGGCCTCGCCGGCGGGGTTCGATACGTGGATTGTCAGGCGATCCGTGGTTGCGGCAAAGGCGACCCGGATATCGCTCGGGCGGTCGTGGCAGTCCAGGTCATGGCGCAGCGCGTTTTCGATCAGCGGCAGCAGCAGCAGCGGCGGCAGGTCGCCGGCCAGCACGCCTCGCTGTCGCCTTCGACGCTGACCTGCAGGCGCGCACCGTAGCGCAGGCGCTGCAAGGCCAGGTAGTCGTCAAGGAACTGGCGCTCTTCGCGCACGCCGACGTGATCGCGCGCACTCGCTTCCAGCGCATAGCGCAGCAAGGCACTCAGGTGGTTGATGCCGTCCAGCGCCACGCGCTTGTCGTCCGAGCGCACCAGCGCGCTGATGGCGTTCAGGGCGTTGAAGAGGAAGTGCGGTTCCAGCTGGCCGCGCAGCGCCAGCAAGCGTTGCTGCTCCAGTTCCAGGCGCAGGTTCAGATTGTCGCTTTGAGAGCGCATCCAGGCCTGTTCGCGCCGGCGGCCTTCACGCCAGCTGCACGCGGCCACCACGGCCACGAACGTAAACGTCACCCACACCAGCTCCCGCTGCGCAGCGTGCTGCCGTCGGCGCCGGACATGGACCTGCGCGCCAACGCCGCGCGCAACTGGTCGCGGCTGGACGCGGTGCCGGGGCCGGACAACCGCCTTGGCGACCAGGCGCGCGTCACAGCCAATATCGGCATCGATGCGCGCATCGGGGCGCAGTACACGCTCGGGATGAACCTGAATCTGCAATACGGCGGGGCGACGCAAATGAGCCGCTATCTGCGCAGCGATACGGGGCCGGTACGCGTGCTCGATGTGGTTGGGGTGTGGAAGGCGGGGGCAAACACGCAGCTGCGTTTGTCGGTGGCGAACGCGCTGCACCGCGACCGCAGGAGCGGCAGCGCGTATGCCGATGCTGACGGCAGCAACACGCGCGCGGGGCGCGCATCGACGGCGGCGGTGGTGCGGATGGTGCTGGAGACGAGCCTCTGACCGCCGTCGTTGTGCGCGGTGGAGGAACCTTAAAACAGCATGTGCCAGAAATTGGACAAGGTCGCGCCGAGCCCCTTCCAGAAAGTATCCGGCACATACAGCAGCGCGGTGGTCATGGTCAGGTAGCGCATGAATTTGCCGATCGCCATATAGCCGAGACTCGGCCAGAACGGCAAATGCAGCCACCCGCCCAGCGTGCACAGCGGATCGCCAATTCCGGGCACCCACGACAGCAGCATGGTTTTGGCGCCGTAGCGCGCCAGCCAGGCGAACCAGCGCGATTTGCGCTCTTTCGCAAACGCGACCTTGGCGCGGTAGCCGATGAAGTAGTCGAGCGCCCCGCCCAGGGTGTTGCCCAGGGTCGCCACCAGGATGGCGGGCCAGAACATGGCCGGATTGGCCTTGATGACGGCGAACACGGCCGGCTCGGACCCGAGCGGCACCAGCGTGGCCGACACGAACGCAATCACGAAGACCGAGCTGAGCCCGACCGCGGGAGCGGCCAGCAATTTGAGCAGCCAGAGGACAGCGGATTCGATCATGGAGGCACTTTGATGACTGCTGAAGCCGTCCATTATAATGAGGAAAAACTATTGCAACGACACGATACGCCGGGCCCGTCATCCGGTACCGCGCATCGCACTGCAAGCCTCGGTCATCCGCCGACAACACAGTCCAGCGTCAACAGCATCGCGTTCCGGATTTTCCGGCCCAGAATCACTTTGTTTGCAGACTATGACTATCGACTACCTCAAGAAAATCCTGACCGCCCGCGTCTATGACGTCGCCACCGAAACGCCGCTCGAATTCGCGCCGATCCTGTCGCAGCGCATGGAGAACCGCATTTACTTCAAGCGTGAAGACATGCAGAGCGTGTTCAGTTTCAAGCTGCGGGGCGCGTACAACAAGATGGCCAACCTGGCCCCGGCGCAGCTCAAGCGCGGCGTGATCTGCGCGTCGGCCGGCAATCATGCGCAGGGCGTGGCCCTGTCGGCGGCCAAGACGGGCTGCCGCGCGGTGATCGTCATGCCGACCACCACGCCGAGCGTGAAGGTCGATGCGGTCAAGGCCTTCGGCGGAACCAATGTGGAAGTGATTTTGCATGGCGACTCGTACACCGACGCCTATAACTTCGCGCTCACGCTCGAAAAAGAGCAGAAGCTCGCCTTTGTGCACCCGTTCGACGATCCGGACGTCATTGCCGGCCAGGGCACGGTGGGCATGGAGATTTTGCGCCAGCATTCGGGCCCGATCCATGCGATCTTCGTGGCCATTGGCGGCGGGGGCCTGATCGGCGGGGTTGCGGCATACGTCAAGCAGATCCGCCCGGACATCAAGATCATCGGCGTGCAGTCGACCGATTCGGACGCGATGGCGCGCAGCCTGAAAGCCGGCGAGCGCGTGACCCTGCCCGATGTGGGCCTGTTCGCCGACGGCACCGCGGTGCGCCTGGTGGGCGAAGAGACCTTCCGCCTGGCGCAGCAGTATGTGGACGAGATCATCCTGGTCGATACCGATGCGATCTGCGCCGCGATCAAGGACGTGTTCCAGGACACGCGCTCGATCCTGGAGCCATCCGGCGCGCTGGCGGTGGCCGGCGCCAAGGCGTACATCGAGCGTTCGGCGATGAGCAAGAACCCGGTGCGCGGCGAGACGCTGGTGGCGATTGCCTGCGGCGCGAACATGAACTTCGACCGCCTGCGTTTCGTGGCCGAACGCGCGGAGCTGGGCGAAGCGCGCGAGGCGGTGTTCGCGGTGACCATTCCCGAGCAGCGCGGCAGCTTCAAGCGCTTTTGCGCGCTGATCGGACCGCGCAATGTGACCGAATTTAACTATCGGGTCAGCGATGCGGCCCAGGCGCACGTGTTCGTGGGTGTGCAGATCGCCAGCCGCGGCGAGTCCGGCGTGCTGGCGCGGACCTTCGAGCAGAGCGACTTCAAGACGCTCGATCTGACGCACGATGAGCTGGCCAAGCTGCACATCCGCCATTTGGTTGGCGGCAAGAGTGCGTTGGCCCATGACGAACTGCTGTATCGTTTCGAATTCCCCGAGCGTCCGGGCGCGCTGATGCGCTTCCTCGACAGCATGGCGCCGAACTGGAATATCTCGCTGTTCCATTACCGCAATCAAGGCGGCGATGTCGGACGCATTCTGGTGGGACTGCAAGTGCCGGTCGAGGAAATGGAGGAGTTCCGCCTGTTCCTCACCACGCTCGGATACCGTCATTGGGATGAGAGTGCCAATCCGGTGTATAAGATGTTTTTGGGGTGATGCCAATACCCTCGCTGACCTGATCGCCGTCGCCCCCGCCGAGTGCCGCCCTGGCGCGGGAGCGACGGTGCTTGAATTTGACTGAATCGATATGACCAACACCGCCGATCTATCCCCCCTGGGCAAAACCTCCGCCTACCAAACCCAATACGCGCCGGACCTGCTGTTCCCGATCCCGCGCCAGGGCAAGCGCGATGAACTCCAGCTCACCGGCACCCTGCCCTTCTTCGGCGTCGATATCTGGAACGCCTACGAAATCTCGTGGCTGAACATGCGCGGCAAACCCCAGGTGGCGATTGCCACGATCACGGTGCCGGCCGATTCGCCCAACATCGTCGAATCGAAATCGTTCAAGCTGTATTTGAATTCGTTCAACCAGACGCGCCTGTCCAACAGCGACGCCTTGCTGGCCCTGCTGCGCGAAGACCTGGCCGGCGGCTTCGGCGCGCCGGTCCACATCACCCTGATCGAGCCGCACGCCTTCGACACCGTCAAAATGGGCGAACTCGATGGCATGCTGCTGGACCGCCTGGACGTCGAGATCGACCACTACTCGCCCTCTCCCGCCCTGCTCACGGCCGCGACGGACGGCGCGCCGGTCGAGGAAAAGCTGGTCTCGCACCTGCTCAAATCGAACTGCCTGGTCACCGGCCAGCCGGACTGGGCCAGCGTGCAGATTCATTACGTGGGCCCGCAGATCGAACAGGGAGGCTTGCTGAAATACCTGATCGGATTTCGCGAGCACAATGAATTCCACGAACAATGTGTGGAGCGCATTTTTACCGACATCCTGCGCCAGTGCGCGCCGCAAAAACTGGCCGTGTACGCCCGCTATACCCGGCGTGGCGGGCTCGACATCAATCCATGGCGCAGCAACTTCAGCTCGGGCCGTCCGCCCAATCTGCGCACGGCCCGCCAATGACGTTTGAGGCAGCGCAAGGGGCCCGCTTTCCCCTGCGCGCACGCTTGACGGCATTGCCATGCGGGAATACCTTGGTCGGTAAGGGAACGAGTGTGCTTTTCGGGCGACAGACAATGGCCACCAACTTTATAATAAAACAACAGGCGCCGGTGCAGATGTGGCGCTGAAAAAACGGGCAGCAAGCACAGGAAAAATGGCGAACTGCGTTAAGGACCAGCATTTGTGTGCAAAATCTTCAATTTCGTGGCGGAAATTCAAATTTTCAGCCACCCGGCCCGATAGCATGATGTTCGGCTTGTATGAATCGCTATTCAACTTGCGAAATGTCAATGCAGACTTGACATGAATCGACGACGAATTACGATTACACGACTGTAAAACAGGCCTATAATTCTGGCTCGCAAGCACCCTTGTGCATCGCACCAATACTCAGCGTTATGACAAACCTTAGCAAAATTTTATCGCTCGAGAACGTGTTGCTTGATCTCGAAGTTTCCAGCAAGAAGCGCGCTTTCGAGCAAGCCGGGCTGATCTTCGAGAACAACTGCGGAATTGCCCGCTCGACCGTTTCCGACAACCTGTTTGCGCGCGAGCGCCTCGGCTCAACCGGGCTCGGCCATGGAGTGGCGGTGCCGCACGGCCGCATCAAGGGCAGCAAGAGCCTCAAGTCGCCCCTGGCCGCTTTCGTGCGCCTGCTCGAACCGATTCCGTTCGAGTCGCCCGACGGCCAGCCGGTCAACCTGCTGTTCTTCCTGCTCATTCCCGACCACGTGACCCAGCAGCACCTTGAGATTTTGTCCGAGATCGCCGAGATGTTTTCCGACGACGGTTTCCGTACAGCGCTGGCGACCGATCCGGACCCCAAATCGGTTCACTCGCGCATCATCAATTGGCAACCAAGCCTGCAAGCACTGGGTTAAACTTCAGGATGCCGGGCGCGTTGGCGCCCTCACTTTTCTGAAGACCCGTTCATGCTGCAAACTCCGCTGACCATCCAACGGCTGTACGACGACAATCGCGAAAGTCTGCAGCTGGGCTGGTTCGCCGGCTTTCCGGGCGGCGAGCGCCTCATTTCGGGCGACGTCGCCTCCGCCGCCGACCAGGTCGGCCACCTGAACCTGATCCACCCGGGCCGCATCCAGGTATTCGGGCATCAGGAACTGACGTATTACCACCGTCTCAAATCCGGCTCGCGCAGCCACGTCATCGGCGAGCTCATTGCCGGCGGGCCGCCGGCGCTGATCATCGCGCAGGGCCTCGATACGCCGCCCGACATTCTGGCCATCTGCGACGAGCAGAATATCCCCCTGTTTTCCACGCCGCTGCCGGCCGCGCAGGTGATCGACTTCCTGCGCGTGTACCTGTCCAAGAAGCTCGCGCAGCGCATCATCATGCATGGCGTGTTCATGGACGTGCTGGGCGTGGGCGTGCTCATTACCGGCGACTCGGGCCTGGGCAAGAGCGAGCTGGGACTGGAACTCATTTCGCGCAGCCACGGCCTGGTGGCCGACGATGCGGTGGAGTTTTCGCGCATCGCGCCGAACATGATCGAAGGACGCTGCCCGGCGCTGCTGCAAAACCTGCTGGAAGTGCGCGGCCTGGGACTGCTGGATATCAAGGCGATCTTCGGCGAGACGGCCGTGCGGCGCAAGATGCGCCTCAAGCTGATTGTCCATCTCGTGCGCCGCAGTGCGCTGGAAGAAGAAGTCGAGCGCCTGCCGTTCTTGTTTCCGACCGAAGATGTATTAGGGCTGCCGATTCGCAAAGTCGTCATCCCCGTGGCAGCCGGCCGCAACATCGCGGTACTGCTTGAAGCGGCGGTGCGCAATACGATTCTTCAACTGCGTGGCATCGACACGCTGCAAGAATTCATGGAGCGCCAGCGCCTGGCGATGAGCAGCGATTAAACCTGTCTGTTCGCACAGGTAGCCCCCGGGACCGTTGTAAAATCTCTGTTGCCTCTTGAGAATCATGCATAGTGCCTAAGCAAACCCCACCCGCTTGGGGTATCATCGGGCCTATGCGCATCGTACTCATCACAGGTATTTCCGGATCGGGCAAATCGGTCGCCCTCAACGTTCTTGAAGACGCGGGCTACTACTGCGTCGACAACCTTCCGCCAGCCTTGTTACCGAGCCTGATCGACGCGCTGATCGCGGACGGCACTGCCTGCGCCGCCGTTGCGGTCGATGCGCGCAGCGCCCAGTCGCTGGTCGAACTGCCCACCAACATCCGTTTGCTGAAAGACCAGGGCCACGATATCAAGGTCATGTTCCTGACCTCGAACACGCACTCGCTGGTGGCGCGCTTTTCCGAAACGCGGCGCAGCCATCCGCTGTCGCACCAGCTGCGCCCCGACGAAAATCCGGCCTCGCGCCGCACCCTGATCGAATGCATTCTCGAAGAGCGCGAGCGCCTGTCCGCCATCGAGCAGCTTGGCCACGTGATCGACACGTCCGACCTGTCGGCCAACAAGCTGCGCGCGTGGATCAAGGAACTGGTCGAGATCGAGCGCGCGCCGCTCACGCTCTTCTTCGAATCGTTCGCCTTCAAACTGGGCGTGCCGCTCGACGCCGACTTCGTGTTCGACGTGCGCGCCCTGCCCAATCCCTACTACGACCTGACCTTGCGCCCCCTCACCGGCATGGACGCGCCGGTGATCGCTTTTCTCGACGCCCAGCCCAGCGCGGCCGAGCTGCTGGAAGATATCCGCGCCTTTGTCGAGAAGTGGCTGCCGTCGTTCAAGACCGACAACCGCAGCTACCTGACCGTGGCGCTGGGATGCACGGGCGGGCAGCATCGCTCGGTGTACATGGCCGAGCGCCTCGCCGCTTACTTCAGCCCGACCGAACGGGTCGTGCTCAGGCACCGCGAACAGTCCTGATCGGCCGGCTCATTTGGGCCGTTCAACATCATGCTCGAACGTGATGCGCAGCGCAGCGCCGGGCGTCAGCTCGCGCCTGGTGGAGCGCATGGCGCCGGCGCTGCCATGGTCCGATTGCGATACGTTTGAACGCCGCAGCACATTGGTCAGCCCGACCCGCAAGCGCGTCTGCTTGCCCGCTCCCCACAAGGCATGCATATCCAGCAAGCGCGTGCCGCCGGTCGATTCGCGCCATACGGGCGAGTAGCGCGTCACCGCACCGCGCGCATACGTGAAGCTCGCTCCCACCGTCAGCGCGGCGCGCACATCGATGCCAAGGCTGGCCGTGAGCGGCGCCTGCTCCGCCAGCCGGTTGTGCGGCCCCTGGACCTTGTCGATGCGCGACCAGTTGCGCGCCACGTTGCCGTTCAACGCCGCGCGCGCAAAACCGGGCAGCGGCAGCTTCGCTTCCAGCGCAATGCCGCGCGCGCTCGCCAGGCCCTGGTTGGCCGGGGTCGATACCCAGTCCACGCCATCCTGGAACAGCCGTGTGACCGTCACGTCGTCGATGCGGCGCACGTAGGCGCTGGCGGCCAGCAGGCCATCCTTGCCGACCTGGCGGTCGTAGCCAACATCGAGGCCCCAGGCTTTTTCGGGCCGCAGCGCGGGATTGCCCTCGCTATGCGGATTGGTGGCGCTGTTGTTGTTGTCGACCGTATAGCGGCGCGGAATCAGGCTGCCCATGGTGGGCGCCTTGTAGGTGCGGGCCAGCCCGGCGCGCAGCTGATGGCCCGCGGCCGGCTTGTACAGTGCCTGCAGCACCGGTGCGGGGATCACGCTGCGCTGGCGCACCGCCGCCACGCCGGCTTCGGCCACCGAGGTGCGCAGCGTTTCCCAGCGCAGGCCGGCCGAGAGCGACCACGCGGGGGTGATCTCCCAGCCATCCTGCGCGAACACGCCAAGCCGGTCGATGATGCCGTGATAGCGGTGATCGGTCAAAAGCGGCGCCTGGTCGAAGCTATCGCGCTCGCTGCCCACGCGGGTCTGGCTGCGCGTGGTGTGCGCGCCATCCCAGCCGGCGGTGAGCGTGTGGCCGCCGCCCACGGGCCGGGTCCAGGTGGCACCCGCGTGGTAGCCGCCTTCGCGCAGGTCGGACGTGACCAGGTTGAGCGCGGGCGCGCGCCGGCCGTCGATCATGTCGCCGAACTCGAAATCGCTCTTGCGCCGGCTGCGGTGAATGCCGCTTCTGGCATCGATGCGCGCACCCTCGCCCAGGCTGCGCGTCCACTCCAGATCGGCGCGCAGCCACATTGCCATCATGTCGAACACCGCCGCGCGCTGCGGATGCAGGGTCGGCGTGCCGACCAGCGTGGTCTCCTTGGCCCATGCGCCGGTCGCGCGCCGGCTGTTGCTCAGAAAAGCCTGCAAGCCGAGCGTGTCGCCGTTGGCGAGCTTCCAGTTGGCGCGCGGGGACAGGCTCACCAGGCGCGTGGTGTTGTCTTCGTTCAGGCGCGTTTCACGGCGCAGGCCAGGCGCCGTTTCTTCCTCGCGCGATGGGGCGGATACGGGCGAATACGACAGGCTCACCGGAACCGAATACGAAAACGCATTGTCCTTGCCGCTCAATTCTCCGCCCAGGCTGGGCGAGCGCCGGCCATGCTGCGTGTCCACCCCCGCCTTGACGGTGGCGCGCAGGCGCGTGGCCGACTTGCGCAGCACGATGTTGACGCTGCCGGCGATGGCCTGCATGCTCGTCGCCGCCGACGCGCCGCGCGCAATCTCGACCCGTTCGATCAGTTCCGGCGCCAGCGATTCGAGCGAGAAGCCGGCCGGCGCGGCCACGCCGTTGAGCAGCACCTGCGTGTAGCCGTTGCCCAGGCCGCGCAGGCGGATATCGCTGGTGCGCCCTCCACCGTCGCCGATGGTGATGCCGGGGACGCGCTTGAGGGCGTCGCCGAGCGAACGGTCGCCGTGGCGCATCAGCTCTTCGCGCCCGACCACCAGGCTGGCGGCGGTTTCCTCGCGGCGCTGGTCGTAGCGGACACCCGCAATCTCGATTGTGGGAAGGACGTCGCCGGCCAGCGCAGGTAGGGATAAAGCCAGCGCGCAGGCGCAGGCATACGGACGGATCTGCATGGGTTTCCTTGAATGGTGTGCAGGGACGAGCGCGGTCCCGCAGCGCTGCTGCGCCGCACGGGAAACCGCGCTTGACCGAAGGGGGTGGTTAGGGTTTGGCGGGACGCTTGCGCAGCGCCTGGGAGGTTGCGTAGGCGTCGAGGGACGTCAGCATCTGCTGCGGATCGATGCGCTCGCCGTTGCGAAAGGCTTCCAGATGCAGGTGGGGACCGGTGACCTTGCCGGTTTCGCCGGCCAGGCCGATCATGTCGCCGGCGCGCACCACCTGGCCCGGCTGCACCGAGCGCACGCTCAGGTGGGCGTACAGCGAACGCACGCCGTTGGCGTGTTCGATCAGGACCACGTCGCCGTACTGCGGCCCGCCCTCGTACTGCGCGCTTGAGGTGACAACGGTGCCGCTTGCCGCGGCCAATACCGGGGTGCCGGTGCGGGCGGCGAAGTCGATGCCGTGATGGCCGCCTTCCAGGTTCTTGCGCGCGGCGCCGTAAAAACTGGTGACGCGCACGCGGTCGAGCGGCATCTGCCACTGCTGCGGCGCGCTGGCGATGGTGGCCGATGCCGCTGGCGCGGTCGATTCCGGTGCGCGCCAGGCAAACGCCGGCTGCAGGAACAGGCTTGCGCCCAGCACCGACACCAGCGCGCCGGCCACCGCGGCCTTGCCCGGCAAGCCAGGCGCGCGCAATCCCTGCTCGCGGATCAGGTTCACCCTGGCGCGCAGCGACGCGGCGTTCCCGTCGCCGAAGGCGATGCTGGCCGCAGGCGCGCCGAAGCTGTCCTGCTGTACCTTGAGCTGGGCCACCAGGGCGGCCGCATACTGCTTGCGCTGCTGGGTGGGACGGCCGGCCAGCACGGCGCGGTCGCACCCCAGTTCCTGCGCCCAGTTCAGGCGCCGGGTCAGCACCGCCAGCAGGGGATTGAACCAGAACAGCGTTTGCAGCAGCATGCCCGTGTGCAGCCACAAGGGATCGCGGCGCTGCCAGTGGGTCAGTTCGTGGGCCACGATCAGGCGCTGCTGCTCCTCGCTGAAGCTGCGCAGATGGCGCGGCAGCAGCAGGTGCGGCCGCGCGAGACCGGTCAGCATGGGCGAGATGGCGGCATCGGTTTCGGACACGCGCAGGCCGCGCCGCAGCAGCGCAGCCACCGGCTCGGCGCCAAATCCCGCGTGCTGCGCCAGCGCCGCGGCGTCGAGCGGGCGCGCGCTGGCCAGCAAGGCGCGCAGGCCGCGCTGCGCATGCATCCAGCGCGCCCCGGCCGCCAGCAGGCCGGCCGCGTACAGCGCCAGCCAGGCTTGCGCGAGCAGTTCGATGGCGTCGATGTCGTCTTCGGCGCCATCGGCCTCGCCGGCGCCGGAGTACTGCAGCGGCGCCGGGGCTGAGGCCACGGCGCGTTCGATCTCGATGGCCGGCAGCACGCTGTAGCTGGCGCTGTGCGGCAGCAGCGCCAGCGCGAAGGCGCATGCAATGGCCGCCTGCGACCAGAGCCACACCGAGCGGTGCCCGGCCAGCACCGGCCACACGCGCGTCGCGAGCGAGAGCAGCGCCAGGATGATGGCGGCCGCAATGCCGCAGGTGATGCTCGCTTTAAGGAAGGGAAAGGCGATCGCGTCAAACATGCTCAGTCCTTCGCGTCGGGCCAGTCTTGCAGCATCTGTTCGAGTTCGGCGAGTTCCTGCTGGTCGACCAGTTTACTGCCGGTGAACATATTGACGGGCAGCGGCGCATCGATTTCCATCACGCGGCGCCCGAAGTCGCGCGCAAAGGCGGCCAGGGTCGTCACCTTGTCGAGCTGGGCGCGGTAGACCTGCACCCCGTGCTGCGCGTGCTGCGACACCATCTGCTTGTCGAGCATGCGTTCGAGCGTCTTGCGGGTCGAGGAAAACGACCAGTCCAGTTCCGCGACGGCGCGCTCGTGCAGTTCGCGCGCACTCAGGGGCTGGTCTTTCCAGAGGACTTTGAGCAGGCTGAGTTCTGAAACCGAGGGAATGGCTGACATGACGATGCTCCACATTGTGACTAATGGGGCAAGTATGCGACATTTGTCACACAAGGTCAAGCACCAACCCGGCGGCGCGCCTTACATCAATCCAGATGGCGCAGCGGATGCGCCGTGGCCGGCCACACCGGCGCGAAGAAGCGCTCGACCATCTGCGCGTCGACCTGATCGAGGCTGGCCGGATTCCACTTGGGCGCATTGTCCTTGTCGATGACGAGCGCGCGCACGCCTTCGAGCACTTCGCCGTGCTCGAAATTGTGGCGCACCACGGTGCGTTCCATGCGCAGGCAATCGGCCACGCCCAGCGACGCGCCGCGCAGCAGCAGTTCGCGCGTCACGCACATCATCAGCGGGGAGCGCTGGCGCATCGCGGCCAGCGCCTTTTGCGCGAACTCGCCGTCGTCGCCTTCGAGCGAGGCCATGATGGCCGCCACCGAAGCGACGCCGAAATGGCGGTCGATGCCATCGCGCTGCGCGGCCAGGATCGAGGCGCCCGCATCAGCGGAAAAGGGCGCCGCAAACGCCTCGATGGCCGCGCGCAGCTGCGCGCCCGGTGTGGCCTCGATCAGTTCGCTGAGCGCGCCCATGTGCGCCTGCGGCACGAACAGATCGGCCAGCCCGACATACAGGGCATCGGCCGCGCCGATGGTCAGGCCGGTCAAGCCCAGGTAATGCCCCAGCTGCCCCGGCGCGCGCGACAGAAAATAACTGCCGCCCACATCCGGAAACAGGCCGATATTCACCTCGGGCATGGCCATCCTGGTTTTTTCGGTGACGATGCGGATGCGGCATTCGGGACCGCCCTGGGCAATGCCCATGCCGCCGCCCATCACCACGCCATCCATCAGCGCGATATACGGCTTGGGGTAAAAATGAATCAGGTGATTGAGCGCGTATTCTTCGGTGAAAAAATCTTCCAGAAGCGCGCTGCCGCCCATGGGCGTGGCATGCCCGCAATCGTGGAAAAAACGGATATCGCCGCCCGCGCACAGCGCTTTCTCGCTGCTGCTGCCAATGACCACGGCATCGATGGCGGGATCGCTACGCCATGCGCTCAATTCCTCGGTCAGGTCGCGCACCATCGCCAGCGACAGCGAATTGAGGGCCTTGGGGCGGTCGAGGATAATCATGCCGGTACGGTTGGCAACGCGGGTCTGGACGAATTCGCTCATGGCTGGCTGGTAGAAGAGGAAAAGAGCGCTATTTTATCGCGCATGGATGCAAAAAGGGCGCCACGCGGGCGCCCTTTGGCGAAAGGGACGGGGCCTGCTTATGCGGCCGACGGCGTCTCTTCTTCAGGCATCTCTTCAGGCATGTGCTTGATGGCCTGGTGATTATGGTCCTGGACCTTGCTCTTGTACTTCATGACCTGACGATCCAGTTTGTCGATCAGGGTATCGATGGCGGCGTAAAGATCGTGCGACAGGCTTTCCACATACACGGTTTTGCCCGACAGGCGCAGATTGATCTCGGCCTTTTGACGCTTTTCTTTTTCCGTCAGATTGTCGACGGTGAGGATGACAGCAATATCGATCACTTGATCGAAATGGCGCCTTACGCGCTCAAGCTTGCTCTGTACGTATTCACGGATGGCTGGCGTTACTTCAAGATGATGTCCACTGATTGTGAGATTCATACACACACTCCTAATGATAATGGCACTTCTTGTTACTATCGTTCGTACGCATGGCAGCGCAGAGGAACAGCGTTATTACAGCACGGACGAGGTGATCCTGTACGTCCGCAAAATTGCCAATCGATTAATGGGTTTAATGGTATTCAACTCCTTCATTTTTGTACCCGAGCAACTTTCTCTCGTGTAGAACCAAGTGTATCAGTTATTTGGCATAGCACAAGGTAAGCACAAAGACGCCAGGAATCAAGGGGAAATAGCCGGTATATTCTCTGCGGTATATCCTCGTAATACCGGCAGGATCGGAAAGTAGCAGGTGTGTAGACTGATATATATAAGACAACGGTCTTCACCTACAATCGCTTCCCCGCCCCTTCCCGACGACCGATATGTTCAAGCGATCCGCCTTTACCTCCCTGCTGCGCCTGGCCCTGGCCGGCGCCCTGTGCAACGCCGCGCCGGCCTTTGCCGCCCTCAGTTTCGACCTGAGCGTAGCCACCAAATACGCGGTGGCGTCGCACGGCAACAACCCGCCGCCGGACAAGATCGAGCAGTACAAGGTGGTCCTGGGCGAACACTATCTGTCGGTGAGCAGCGCGAGCGAATCGACGATCTACGACCTGGCGTCCCGGCGCCGCTACCAGATCGACCTGGCCACTCGGCGCTATGTCGATTACTCGCTGTTCGACGAAGCGGGCTTTCGCGTCCAGGAACTGAAGAACCGGTCGGTGCTGAACCGGGCGCTGAGCGTGGCCAAGGTCGACGTGCCGGCGTTCGACCCGGTCTTCGACGAACATGAGCTGTCGGTCGCGTCGGCGGCGCGCAAGCTGTCCGACTCGACCGAAGCCGGCGCCACCGTGCTGGCGGTCGACGGCCATCCGCTGGCGCGCATCCCGGCCGGCGGCACCAGCATCGGCGCCGGCGACGCGGCCAAGTTCGAGCGCATGATGCGCTACCGTTTCGGCGGCCATCCGCTGGTGCTGGCGCGCCTGGCCAGCGAGAAGCGCGTGCCGGCCGGCTTTGTGATGCACCACAAGCAGGTCGGCCACAGCCAGACGCGCACTTACACGGTCAGCGCGCTCAGGCAAAGCGCCCCCGCCAGCTACGACCTCAAGCCGTACAAGCCACGCACGGCAGCGGCCGACGAACTCGATCAGCTGCTCGACAAGGCGCAGGCGAATGCGGCCCCGCCAACGGCGGCAACCAGGCAAGCCTTCGAGACCGAGATCGCGCAAGCGTTCGCCGACAAGCGTGCATTCGACGCCATGCTCGGCATGTCCGAATTGGCCTTTGTCAGCGGCGAACAGATGAAAATGCCGACTCCGGAGCAGAAGGTGCTGCTCAACGCCGACCCGCAAGTGCGCGCGTTCGCGGCGGCGATACGGCCCAAGGGGAAGGCGGAGATGGAGGCGGCGCTCGCCAAGCTGCAGGAACTGCGCAAGCTCACCACACACAAGCAGCACATGCTGGCGCTGTTTGAAGCAAATTGGCGCGCCAAGCTGGGCGACGTGCGCGGCGCGCTACCGCTGTACGCCAGCGTGTTGCGCGCCAATCCAGCGCTGGCCGGGGCCTACAAGGATATGGGTGATGCGCTGTTCCTGAGCTACGACATGGCGCGCGCCTGGCGCAGCTGGGATGCGGGCCGGCGCATGGCACCCGGCCTGGGAACGTTCAAGGCGGTGAACCAGTACGAGCAGCTGCTGCTGCGCGAGCACCCGGAATTTTTCTAGGCGCCGCGCAGCTCTGAGCAGGCTAGAGGCACTTGCGCAGGGCGACCGGCGGAATCTTGAGCGCTTCGCGGTACTTGGCGACCGTGCGGCGCGCGATCACCATGCCCTGCTCGCCCAGCATGTCGGCGATCTTGCTGTCCGACAGAGGGCTCTTGGGATCTTCGGCGCTGGTGAGCTGCACGATCAGCGCGCGGATCGCCGTCGATGACGCTTCGCCGCCCGCTTCGGTGGCCACGTGGCTGCCGAAAAAATATTTGAGCTCGAACATGCCGTGCGGCGTCATCATGTACTTTTGCGTGGTCACGCGCGAGATCGTACTTTCGTGCAGGCCGAGCGTGTCGGCGATTTCACGCAGCACGAGCGGGCGCATCGCCACCGCACCGTGCGAGAAGAAATTGCGCTGGCGTTCGACGATCGCTTCGGCCACCCGCAAGATGGTATCGAAACGCTGGCGCATGTTCTTGATCAGCCACTTCGCTTCCTGCAGCTGCGCGCCCATCTGCCCTTCGCCCTTGCCCTGCTTGAGCAGCGCGGCGTACATGCTGTTCACGCGCAGGCGCGGCATGACATCGTTATTGAGCATCACCGACCAGCCGTTTTTCGCCTTGCGCACGATCACGTCCGGCACCACGTAGTCCGATACGTCCGACGCGAACTCCGCGCCCGGATGCGGATTGCACTGGCGGATCACGGTCTGCGCCTCGCGCAAGTCTTCATCGTCGCAGTCGAGCGCCTTTTTCAGCTTGTTGAATTCACGCTGCGCGAACCAGGTCAGGTGGTTCTCGACGATGGTCAGCGCCATGCGCCGCGTCACCAGCGCCACACAAGGCATGCGCCGGATCTGCAGCGCCAGGCACTCGGACGCGTTGCGCGCGCCCACGCCAACCGGATCGAAACTTTGCAGCAGCGCCAGCGCCGTGCGCAGTTCTTCAATTTCGATATCCAGCTCGGGTGGCATGCGCTCGTGGATTTCTTCCAGCGTTTCGGTCAGGTAGCCGTTGTCGTCGATGGCGTCGACGATCAGTTCGACCAGCGCGCGGTCGCGCGCCTCCAGCACGGTCACGCGCATCTGCTCCATCAGGTGCTCGCGCAAGGTGGTGGCCGAGGCTTCCAGCTGCGGGCGCGAATCCTCATCGTCGGATGTCTTGGCGCGACCGAGGTCGCCCCATTCGCCATCGTTGTCGCTGCTGGCCGGGCTGTCCGCCTCGCCGCCTTCGAAGCCCTCGCCTTCGGCCGGCGCCGGCGCATCCTGCGCACCCGGCTCGGGCGCCGCTTCGGTCGGCGTCGAGGTGCTGCTGATGGCGCCATCGCCCAGCAGGCGCACCGAATGATCGAGCGGATCGTCGAGCCGTTCGAGCAGCGGGTTGTCGCTTAACAGCTGTTCCAGTTCCTGGTGCAGTTCCAGGGTCGACAACTGCAGCAGCCGGATCGACTGCTGCAGCTGGGGCGTGAGGGCGAGGTGCTGTGAGGTGCGTAGTTGAAGGGACTGTTTCATGCCTACATCCGGAAGTGTTCGCCCAGGTAGACCCGGCGCACGGATTCATCGGCGATGATGTCGTCGGGTCGACCGGAGGCGAGCACCGCACCCTGGTTGATGATGTAGGCGCGATCGCAAATGCCGAGCGTTTCGCGCACGTTGTGGTCGGTGATCAGGACCCCGATGCCGCGCTGCTTGAGGAAGCGCACGATGCGCTGGATCTCGATGACGGCAATCGGATCGACCCCGGCGAACGGTTCGTCGAGCAGCACGAAACGCGGGTTGGTCGCCAGCGCGCGCGCGATCTCGACCCGGCGCCGCTCGCCGCCCGACAGCGACATGGCCTGGTTCTCGCGCAGTTTTTCAATTTGCAGGTCGGCCAGCAGGGTGTCCAGGCGTTCGTTGATCTGGGCTTTGGTCAGCGACTTGCCGTCCACCTTTTGCAGTTCCAGCACGGCGCGGATGTTTTCTTCCACCGTCAGCTTGCGGAACACCGACGCTTCCTGCGGCAGGTACGACAGGCCGAGCGCGGCGCGGCGGTGGATCGGCAGGCTCGAAATATCGACTCCGCTGATATCGATCGTGCCCGCGTCCGACGGCACCAGGCCGACGATCATGTAGAACGAGGTGGTCTTGCCGGCGCCGTTGGGGCCGAGCAGGCCGACCACCTCGCCGCAATCGACCTGCAGCGACACGTCGCGCACGACCAGGCGCTTGCCGTAGCTTTTCTGCAGCCCGCGCACGATGAGCGTGCTTCCGCAATTCTTCGGTTCCATCATTGGGTTCCCGCGGCAGGCGTGGTGGCCGGCGCCGGCACTGGTGCCGGTGCGGGTGCTCCCGGCGGCGTGCCCGGTGCGGCGCGCGGCTTGCGCGGCGCGATGATCATGGTGCCGCGGCCCTGGCCCGGCTTGTTGGTGCCGCTGGCGTCGTTACGCGCCAGGAAAACTTCCTTGCGGCTGTCGTAGGAAATGAATTCGCTCTCGATTTCGTTGGTCGGCTTCTGGCCTTCCAGCTGGCGGATCTTGGCGCCCGAGAAAAGCTTCATCATGTCGTTGCGTTCATCGTATTCGATGCGCTGGGCCTGCCCTTCGACCCACAGGTCGGGGCCACCGTCGCGTTTCTGACGGAATGTGGCAACCTTGCCGGGGCTGGCGGTCAGCGTCACAAACATGTCGCCTTCCGGCGAGTGCTTGACGACGGCGCGGTCGGACTTGAGGACCAGGGTGCCCTTGGTGACGACCACGTCCCCCGTGAATATCGTCACCTGGGTTACTTCGTTGGTTTCAAGTGACCCGTAATCGATCACCGCCTTTTTGGCGGCATCGGCCTTTTCGGCGGACGCGGTTGCCGCCGCCAGGCCTAACAGGGCAAAGGCTAAGAATTTTTTCATTGTGGTTTACCTGTGATGGGTGGCGCTGCGCGCGCCGCTTTCGGTGGATACACGATCTGCCCGCGGCTGGCGAATTTGAGCTCGCGCGTCGCGTTGTTCGCCTCCATGCCGGTCCCGGTGATGGTGGCGGTGCCCAGCGTGACCTGGACCGGCTGGTCGGACGTCATGCGGTCTTCGTCGATAAATACAGTCAGCGCTTCGGTCTTGAGCTGCATGGCGCGGTTGGTGGGCGATTCGGGCCGCACCACGTTGACATTGCCGATCAGGTCCGCCTGGTTCTGGGCGTGGCGGATGCGCGCGCGCTGCGAGGTGATGGTGGTGACCGGCTGGCCGGGCGCGACGCCCTGCAGCACCGGCAGCTCGACGTCTGAGGAATCGTCGATCGGGCGGTGCGTGAGCTTGGCGCCGGAAACCAGGTAGCGCGGCTTGCCCTCGGGCGTCATGCGCACGAAGCTGAATTGTTCGACGATGTAGTCGGGTTCATTCTTGAAACTGTTCGGATCGACCGAGGTGTCGCTGTTCTGCGCCAGCTGGACCAGCCAGAAGGTGCCGAAGGCGAAGAAGGTCCCGACCACCATGGTCGCGGTCAGGCGCCAGCGGTGTGCGGTGCGCTTATGCATGGTCGTTCCTTGTCGTTTGCATCAGGCGAAGTACGGCGCCAGGGCCGTCTCGTAGGTGCCCTGCGCGCGCATGACCATGTCGCACACTTCGCGCACGGCGCCGCGCCCGCCGCCGGCCTTGGTGACGTAATGGGCGCGGTACTGCACTTCCGGGTGCCCGGTCGGCACGGTGACGGCAAAGCCGACCTGCAGCAGCAGCGGCAGGTCGATCACGTCGTCGCCGATGTAGCCGCACTGCGCGGCCGTCACGCCCGTCGCTTCCAGCAGTTTGGCAAAGGCGATGCGCTTGTCGTGGATGCCCTGGTGGACATGCATGATGCCCAGGTCGGCCGCGCGCCGCACCACGATCGGCGACTGGCGCGCGCTGATGATGGCGGTGGCCACGCCGCTTTTTTGCAGCAGCTGGATGCCCAGGCCGTCGAGCACATTGAAGGTCTTGGTCGCTTCGCCATCGGGGCCGTAGGTCAGGCTGCCGTCGGTCAGCACGCCGTCGACGTCGAAAATCATGACCTTGACGGCGGCGGCGCGGCGCAGGTGGTCGAGCTGGTAGGTAGAGTTGACTTCGGGCTGGTTCATCAGATTACCTTCGCGCGGGTCAGGTCGTGGATATGCAGGGCGCCCACCAGCTTGCCGTCGGTGTCGACCACCAGCATCTGGTTGATGCGGAATTCTTCCATGATGGCGACGGCATCCACCGCCAGCTGGTCGGGACCGACGCGGCGCGGATCGGCGTGCATCACGTCGCGGATCGTGATCCTGGTGAAGTCCTGCACACGCTCGATGAGCCGGCGCAGGTCGCCGTCGGTAAATACGCCGATCGGGCGCTGGGCTTCGTCGACGATGGCGGTCATGCCCATGCCCTTCTGGGTGATTTCGAGCAGGGCCACCGACAGCGACACGTCGGCGCTCACCTTCGGCACCGCGTCGCCGCTGCGCATGACGTCGCGCACGTGGGTCAGCAGGCGCCGGCCCAGCGCGCCGCCCGGATGCGAGCGGGCGAAGTCTTCTTCCTTGAAGCCGTGCGCGTCGAGCAGGGCCACGGCCAGCGCGTCGCCCAGCGCCAGGGTGACGGTGGTGCTGGCGGTCGGCGCCAGGTTGAGCGGACAGGCTTCCTTGGCCACGGAGACGTCCAGGTGCACATCGGCCAGCAGCGCCAGGCTCGATTGCGGATTGCCGGTCATGGCGATCAGCGGCGCGCCCATGCGCTTGATGATCGGCAGGATCGACATCAGTTCGGCCGTCTCGCCGGAGTTAGAAATGGCGATGAAGGCATCCTGCGCGGTGACCATGCCAAGGTCGCCATGGGCCGCTTCGCCCGGGTGGACGAACATGGCCGGGGTGCCGGTCGACGCCAGGGTGGCGGCGATCTTGCGCGCGATATGGCCCGACTTGCCCATGCCGGAGACAACCACCCTCCCGCCGCATTCCATCAGCAGGCCGACGGCCTGGCCGACGCTGTCGTCGGTCTCCAGGCGTGCGTGCAGGGCGCGGATGGCGTCCGCTTCGATTTCGAGCGTCTCGCGGGCCAGTTGCATGGCGCGTTGCGTGAGGTTTTTGTCAAAAGCTTTCAGCATTGTTTTTTCATGGGTTACACTCATGGCAGAAGTATAAACGAATTGCGAAAGCAAAAAACTTGCCAGACGCAGAAATCGTCGTCACCCCGTGTTTTCGCCCGGCCTTTACCATTCCTTTACACGGCACTGCATGTTTTCAGGACTAGAACTTACCCTCCTTCTGTTAGGCAGCGCCGTACTGGGCGTGGTCGCGTTCCGCATGATGCACTTGCCGCCGATGCTAGGCTACCTGGCTGTCGGCATCCTGATCGGCCCGCACGCGCTGGGCCTGGCCGAAAACAGCAAGACCACCGAAACGCTGGCCGAATTCGGGGTGGTGTTCCTGATGTTTTCGATCGGGCTGGAGTTTTCCCTGTCGCAGCTGATGGCGATGCGGCGCATCGTGTTCGGCCTCGGGATGGCCCAGGTGGTGCTGACCATCGTGGCCACCATGCTGTTCGGGTGGCTGCTCTCGACCCAGTTGCCTGCGTCGCTGAAAATCACCTGGCAGGCCGCGTTTGCGCTGGGCGGCGCGCTTGCCATGTCGTCGACCGCCATCGTGGTCAAGATGCTGACCGAGCGGCTCGAACTCGAAAGCCAGCATGGCCGCAAGATCATCGGCATCCTGCTGTTCCAGGATCTGGCCGTGGTGCCGCTGCTCATTCTCATTCCTTCGCTCGGCAAGCCGCCCGAGGAACTGGCCGAAACGCTGGCCTGGGCCGGCCTGAAAGCGGTGATCGTGCTGGTGCTGCTGCTGTTCATCGGCCAGAAGATCATGCGCAAGTGGTTTGCCATCGTCGTCAAGCGCCGCTCGCAGGAGCTGTTCATGCTCAACCTGCTGCTCATCACCCTGGGCGCGGCCTGGATCACCGAGCACGCCGGCCTGTCGCTGGCCCTGGGCGCCTTCGTGGCCGGCATGCTGATCTCCGAGACCCAGTACAAGCACCAGGTGGAAGAAGACATCAAGCCATTTCGCGATGTGCTGCTCGGGCTGTTCTTCATCACCGTCGGCATGCTGCTCAATGTCGGCCTGGTGCTGGAAAACTGGTGGCTGGTACTGCTCTTGCTGGTGCTGCCGGTGGCGCTCAAGTTCGCGCTGATCGCGGTGCTGGCCAAGCTGTTCGGCGCATCCGACGGCGTATCGATACGCACCGGCCTGGCGCTGGCGCAGGCGGGCGAATTCGGCTTCGTTCTGCTCAACCTGACCTCCGGCGCGCGCCTGATCGACGACTTCATCATCCAGCTGGTGCTCGCCTCGATGGTGCTGTCGATGCTGGTGGCGCCCTTCATCATCGCCAAGTCGGACCAGATCGTGATGAAGGTCTCGTCCAACGAATGGATGATGCAGTCGCTCCAGCTCACCCAGATCGCCAGCCGCACCATGTCGACCCAGAAGCACGTCATCATCGCCGGCTTCGGGCGCAGCGGCCAGACCCTGGCGACCTTGCTGACCGAAGAAAAAGTGGCCTACCAGGCGCTCGACCTGGACCCGGAACGGGTGGCGGAAGCGCAGGCGGCCGGCGCGCATGTGTCGTACGGCGACGCGGCGCGCCGCGAAAGCCTGGTGGCGGCCGGTATTTACCGCGCCAGCGCGCTGGTGATCACGTATGCCAGCACGCCCTCGGCGATCAAGGTGCTGCACCTGGTGCACGAGCTGGCGCCGACCTTGCCGGTGATCGTGCGCAGCTATGACGATACCGATCTCGATGTGCTGAAAAAGGCCGGCGCGGCGGAAGTGGTGCCGGAAGCGCTGGAGGGCAGCCTGATGCTCGCCTCGCACGCGCTGGTGATGATGGGCGTGCCGCTGCGGCGCGTGGTGCACCGGGTACAGAGTGCGCGCGACGAGCGCTACGCCTCGCTGCGCGGGTATTTTCATGGCAGCGGCGACGTCAGCGACGACCCGGAACATCTGTTCGTGCGGCTGCATTCGGTGACCCTGCGCGAGGATGCCGCCTCGGTCGGCAAGCGCATCGACCAGCTGGAACTGGCCGAACTGGGGGCCGACGTGACCACGGTGCGGCGCGGGAAAGAACGGCTCGATGTAACGCCGCTGACGCAGCTGGAAGTCGGTGATGTGGTGGTGCTGCGCGGGTCGGCCGATGCGGTGAACCGGGCGGAGGAGCGCTTGCTGCATTAGCCCGTTAGCGTCGTTCCGGCGCAGGCGGAGACTAGCAAAAACGCCGCGGGCGGCTAAACGAACGACACCACCCGGTTGCGCCCGCCCTCTTTCGCCTTGTACAGCGCCGTATCCGCATGCGCCACCAGCGCCTGCGCCACGCCTTCGATCGCGTGATCGCGCTCGAAATCGTCCAGCGTGGCCACCCCGATCGACACCGACACCGCCAGCCGTTCCCCGCCCGACAGCGTGAACGGCGTCCCGGCGATGCTCTGCAAAATCCGCTGCGCCACCTGGGTCGCGCTGTCGAGATTCGCATCGATCAGCAGCACCACGAATTCCTCGCCGCCGAAGCGCCCCAGCGCGTCCGACAGCCGCAGCTCGGCCTTGATGCGGGCAGCGACCTCGCGCAGCACTTCATCGCCGCCCTGGTGCCCGGAGCTGTCGTTGACCTGCTTGAAATGGTCGATGTCGATGTACAGGCACGAAATGCGGTACGCCTGGCGCCGCGCGCGGCCGATTTCTTCGAGCAGGCGGCGGTCGATGTAGCGCCTGTTGTACACCCCGGTCAGCGAATCGGTCAGCCCGATATACTTGAGCATCTCGTTGCTGATCACGTTCTCGAGGCAGATCGCGATGATCGACGCCATGTGCTCGATGAAGTCGGTGGCCATGGCCGGCGTAAAACGCGTGGCATCCAGGCTGCCCAGGTTCAGGCTGCCGATCAGGCGCTTGTTGCGCAGCAGCGGCACCAGCGCGATGCTTTGCAGGCCGGGCGGCTGGTTCGGGAACATCGGCTGGTGGCCGGCCGGGTGATAAGGCCCCAGCATCGGCTTGGGCGGCCCGGTGAACACCTCGCTGCGCGACGGCACGAAGCCCAGCGCAGCCACCGAGTCCACGAAAATCATGTGCGGGAAATCGTTGAAGTCCACACCCAGCTTGTCCATCACGGTGCGGATGTCGGCGTCCGGGTCGACCAGGCTCAGTGTCACGATATCGAGACCGGCAATGGCCGGCAGGCTGCTGAAGATGGTGCCGATCAGCGCCTGGAAGCTGTCGGAACCGACGATCTCGAGGTCGAACGCCTGGTGCCGGCACATGATCTCGTGATTGCGTTCGGCCTGCTCCACCAGATAATCCAGGCGCGCGCGCAAGGACTCGTTTTCAGCTTCCACATCGCGCGCCGAAGCGCCGGGATCATGCATACGGTTCCCACCTTTTTCCTGTCGACCTCGACAATAATGCCACCTTACGCGATCCGGTCCGCCTTGAAAACGAAAAATTTTACCCGGATCGCATTTAGCATCGCCGCCAACAGTGCCGCCACGGCCTCAGAATGCCAGCGTCATTGTCACCGGTTGGCCCACTTGCAGGCGCTCGCCATCACCGTCGGTTACGATCGCATTCATACCGAAGCAGATTTTATCGTCCATGACCGCCTTGCTGCGGTAGGTACGCAGGATATCGAGCGGATCGGGACCCGGCTCGCCGGTGGCCTGGTCGACCGCCGGAATCGGGCAGCGCGAGCAGGGCTTGACGGGCTTGAGGCGTGCCGCGCCCAGCGCGAAATGGTCGGCGTAGTCCTCCTCGAAGGCGTCGATGCCGTCGATGACGATATTCGGGCGAAAGCGGTTCATGGGCAGGGCCGCGCGCCCGGCCGCCTGCATTTTCTGATTCAGGTCGTCGAGCGAGGCCTGGCCCACCAGCAGCACCGGATAGCCGTCCGAGAACAGGGTCGGCTCGGCCAGCCCGCCGGTCCACTTGGTGCTGGAAAAACGGGTGGCGGTGGCGTGGAAGCGCACCAGCCGGCACGGGGCGCCGATCGCTTTCGAGAACCAGGTGGCGGTGGTGTCGTCGCAGTCGTAGGCCAGCGCGATGTCTTCCCAGACCGTCACTTCGCGCGTGATTTCGTGGTCCGGGTCGGGCAGGCCGAGCGGAATTTCAAGGCGCAGCATGCCCGGCGCGCGCAACTCCAGCGTATCGGACAACAGGCGCGGCGTGATCAGCGCCATGCGCGGATGCTCGCGCTGCGTGAGGAACTGCCCGTTCTCGTCGATGAGCATCCATTCGCGGTCGTACACCGCGTCGACCGACAGGCCGGAACGGGTCAGCGTGGCTTCGCGCACGGAGATGCCGGCGCAGGATTTGATCGGGTACAGAATCAGTTCGGACAGGATCGCCATCGTGTTTACGCTGTAATTAAGAAATAACCAAGTCTATCTCAGTTTTTGTCCCAACATATATCTGCCTGTCGGCAAGCGATTGGTATACATTGGCCCCCTCGAAAGCGCATCAGTGTTGAACCCGGCCCGATTCATGCGTCATTTTCTGTCCACCGCTTGCCTGTTGATGCTGGCCCAGCCGGCGCCCGCGCAAGACGCCATCCCCGCCCGCATCCGGGCTTCCGTCGTCGCCGGCTCCTGCCCTGCGCCGCAATGGCCCGGCACCGGCATGCGTATCGAAAGCCTGGACACCTTCAAGATCGCCCTCGTCATCGCGCCCGATGGCCGCGTCCTCAAGGCTCGCGTCGAGCAAAGCGGCGGCGGCCGCCCGTGGGATGAGGCCGTTATCAAGGCACTCTCGGCGTGCCGTTTCCTCCCGGGCCGCCGCGGCGGCAAACCGGTGCAGGACATTATCAAAATGCAATACGTCTGGACGCTCGATTGATCTGGCGATCGCAGCATGCTTGTGTTGCCGACAATGAAATACAAGCAGACTACTTATTTCCACGGCCACAACAAAAGACCCGGAAGTGTATCTTCCTCAACCTTTTTCTTGCCTTAAAGCAGTTGAAATCATGATGTTGTCACGCAACCAGTGTAGATTTGCAAGCTTGCGATTTTATTCATTAACGCTCAAGGACAACTTATGTTGAAAACCCGTTCTTTCGTCGGTGCCGGCGTGCTGCTGATGTCATCCGGCGCGCAGGCCACCGAACCGGCAGGGCTGAAAAGCGCCCTCGCCGGAGAACGACTCGGGCTGTTGCCGGCCATGCAGTTCCGGCTCAGCAATGGCAACTGCCCGGACTGCGTTACGGTCAAGCAGGGCTTATGGTATTTCAAGAACGAAGTGCTGGCGGTGCCGCTGCCATCGCAGCCGGTGTCGAGCTTCAAGCGCGGCGGCGATATCGTGCGCGGCACCAGGGAATGGGCGCCGGACGGCACCAGGGACCAGCTGGCCCTTCCGGGCCTGGTGTGGCTGGGCGCCCCGCACATTCTCGATGACGCCCACATCCTGCCCGACGGCGCCCACGTGCGCACCAGCGACGATGCCGTCACCGACCTGGCGCTGGCGCCCAGGATCGCCAGCAATCTGTCGTACTGGGATCCCAAGACCACCGCCTTCTTCGCCAAGCGCGAAGTGCGCATGCGCGGCACCTACAGCGAAGCGGACGGCAAGTCGTCGTTCGTGGCGCGCACCGTCTGGCCGAAGGACTTCACGATCGACCAGGCCGCGATGCGCCCGCAGCCGCTGGGCAAGGATGAAACCTTCGCCACCTATGTGCGCGCGGAAGGCGGCGGCGCATCGAGCCCGTTCTCGACCCGCCTGCTGTGGGAACGCAAACCGGGCCAGGCCCGCCAGTGGCAGGAAAAACCGGTCCTCGGCGTGATGCTCAACGGCGCCCAGGGCGACGACGACGAAGCCTACGGCGGCCACTTCGCCGTCGCCACCGGCCACCTTGGCCGCGAGGGCGAGTGGTCGGACTGGATCGTCAATAACTTCTACAACCTCGATTCGGTCAGCGAAAAAGGCATCATCGCCGCGCCCGTCCCGATGGACAACTACCTGATGGACCTTAACAGCGGCCAGCAGTATTACCGTCCGTCGTACATGCTGGTGGCGGTGTTGAGCAACGCGCGCACGGCGGCCGCCTACCAGGGCGGCGTGCAGCGCGTGTTCAACCACTTCTACCGCCACGACTTCACCTACCAGCATGCGAAGGCCAACTGCGCCGGTATCAGCCTGGACGTGTTCAAGGGCCTGGGCTGGAACATCCCGCAGCGCGGACCGACCAGCAATATCAAGGCGCTGGGCGCGTACGCTTACCTGTCGGCCAAGGACATGAGCCTGGCCAGCGGGCGCAAGATCTACGATTACCTCACCGAGGAACAGGTACGCCTGTATCCGGCGGTGGCGTTCGAGGCGGCCGGCAACGACTTGCTGCAACTGGTGGGCGCCACCAAGGGCAAGGCGCGCAAGCTGACGGCGTATGAAAAGCAGCTGCAGAACGACATCGAGGCGCTGGTGCTGGTGCGCATTCCGCAAGTGCCGTCGAGCCGTGTGATGGGATCGAACCCGGTGTTTTCGTTCAGCGAATTCATGAAGCGCACGCCGCCCGACCAGGCCGACTGGAAAATCGTTCCGGTCGGACCACGGCCGTTTCCCGAAGCGCTGCGCGACGCCAATACCCCGCCGCCGAACAAATCGAGCCTCGTGCCGCTGCCGGTTGCCGGCATCGCCTTCGGTGGCGTCATCGGCCTCGGTGCGCTGATCCGGCGCCGCCGCAAGCCGCGCCCGAGCGCCGGCTAAGTCATAAAACCGGCGGCCGCTTCAATCCAGGGTCTGCCGGTAGCGCAGCATGGCGATCGTGCCGGCCACGCCCATCGCCAGCGCAATCGGCCATGCGTGCGGCAGCACGTCGGCCAGCCCGTTCCCCTTCAACATGATGCCGCGCGTGATGCGCAGGAAGTGCGTCAGCGGCAGCACTTCACCGATCGCCTGCGCCCATCCCGGCATGCCCCGGAACGGGAACATGAAACCGGTTAGCAGCATCGACGGCAGGAAGAAGAAGAAGGTCAGCTGCATGGCCTGCATCTGGTTGCGCGCGATGGTCGAAAACGTGAAGCCGATCGCCAGGTTGGCGGCGATGAACAGCACCAGCGCGCTCGATAACAGCAGCAAACTGCCCACCATCGGCACATCGAACACCAGCCATGAGGCCAACAAGATCACGCCCACCTGGATGTAGCCGATCAAAATATACGGCACGATTTTCCCGATCATGACTTCGAGCGGGGAAACCGGCGTGGCCAGCAGGTTTTCCATGGTGCCGCGTTCGCGCTCGCGCGTCATGGCCAGCGCCGTCATCATCACCATCGTCATGGTCAGGATCACGCCCATCAGCCCGGGCACGATGTTATAGCGGGTCAGCCCCTCCGGATTGTAGCGGCGCTGGCTGCGGATTTCGTACGGCGCCTCGCCCGGACGCAGCCGCGCCAGCGGCCCGCGCAGCTCCGAGCCGATGGCGCGCGCCGCGATCGCGTTGACCGACGCCAGCGCATTGCCGGTGGCCGCCGGATCGGTGGCGTCGGCCGCCAGCAGGATCGCCGGCCGCTCGCCGCGCACCAGCTTGCGCGAAAAGTCGCCCGGCACCACCAGCACGAACTGCACCTCGCCGCGCGCCAGCAGCGCATCGCCCTCGGCCGGGCCCTTGACGTGGCGCACGGTGCGGAAGTACTGCGACGTCTCCAGCGCAGCGACCAGGCGGCGCGAGAACACGCTGCGGTCAAGGTCGGCCACGGCCAGCGGCAAGTGCCGCACGTCGCCGTTGATGGCAAAGCCGAACAGGATCAGCTGCATGATCGGAATGCCGACCATCATGCCGAAAGTGAGCCGGTCGCGCCCCACCTGGCGCAGTTCCTTGAGCAGCACCGCCAGCATGCGCCGCCAGTTCATGGCGCCGCTCCGCCGAAGTTATCCTGCGCGTCCTGCATCAGCGCGATGAAGACGTCTTCCAGGCTGGTCTCGATCGGCGTGGCCGTGAGCGCGGCCAGGGCCGGCTGCGCCAGCGCCTGCGCGAACGCGTCGGCGGAGTTGGCGCTCACATGCAGGGCCATGCCGAACGGGGCGACGGTGCGGATGCCGGGCGCGCCGCGCAGGCTGTGGGCGGCGCGCTGCAGGTCCGGCCCGGAGAGCGACCAGGTGTGCAGGCCGGCGCCGGCGATCACCTCGGCCACGCTGCCGCGCGCGAGCAGCTTGCCGTAGGCGATGTAGGCCAGCTGGTGGCAGCGCTCCGCTTCGTCCATGTAATGGGTCGAGACCAGCACCGTCATGCCGGCGGCGGCCAGGTCGTGGATCTGGTCCCAGAATTCGCGCCGCGCGGACGGGTCGACGCCGGCCGTCGGTTCGTCGAGCAGCAGCAGTTGCGGGTCGTGGATCAGGCAGGCCGCCAGCGCCAGCCGCTGCTTCCATCCGCCCGAGAGCGAGCCGGCCAGCTGCGCGCGGCGGCTGGCCAGGCCAAGCCGGTCGAGCGTGTCGGCGATGCGCTGGCGGCGCCCGGCGACCTGGTAGACGCGGGCGACGAAGTCGAGGTTTTCTTCGATGCTCAAGTCGTCGTACAGGCCGAATTTTTGCGTCATGTAGCCGACCTGCTTCTTGATCTCGCGCGCCTCGGTGCGGATGTCGTAGCCGAGGCAGCGGCCCTGCCCTTCGTCGGGGGTGAGCAGGCCGCACAGCATGCGGATGGTGGTGGTCTTGCCGCTGCCGTTCGGGCCCAGGAAGCCGTAAATGCGCCCACGCTCGACGCGGATGTCGACATGGTCGACCACCATCCGCCCGGCATAGGATTTGGTCAGGCCCTGCACGTCGATGACGATGGCCGGCGAGATCACGGACGAGATCACGACCGCGGCTCCGTGCGCACCGTCAGCGGCTGGCCGGGATGCAGCAGCGCCTGTCCCGGCTCGGGCGTCGCTTCCACCATGAACACCAGCGAGGCGCGGTTTTCCTTGCTGTAGATGAGCGGCGAGGTGAACTCCGCCTCGGGCGAAATGAAGGTGATGCGTGCCTTCACCGGCTGCGCGCAGCCGTCGCAGGCGATGACGGCGCCCTGCCCTATCCGGATCTTGCCCAGCTCCGTTTCGGGAATGAAGAAGCGGGCCTTGATGTTCGCCGGCGGCAGCAGGGTGACGATGGCCGCGCCGGCCGGCACCCATTCGCCGGCGCGGTAGGCCACATCGCTGACCATGCCGCCCACCGGCACGGCCTGGGCTTTCTGGTCGACCTTCCATTGTGCCTGCGCCAGCTGGGCGCGCGCGGCTTCGACTTCCTTTTCCGCCGCCGCCACCTGGTCGCTCCTGGCGCTGGTGCCGGCGCTGCGCAGGCGGGCGCGCGCCTGTTCCACCCGGGCGCGGTCGGCCGCCAGCGCCGCCGTCGACTGGTCGAGCCGGGCGCGCGAGATGAATTTGTCGGCGACCAGCTTGCGTTCGCGTTCCAGGTTCGCCTGCGACAGCGCCAGCGCCGCCTCGGCCTCGCGCAGCGCGGCCACCAGGGCCGCCACTTCATCGCTGCGCGCGCCCTTGCGCAAGTCGGCCAGCAGGGCCTCGGCCCGGCCTACCCGGCTTTGCGCTTCCTGGCGCGCCGCCGTTTCGCTGGCCTGTTCCAGCACGTAGGCGGGCGCGCCGGCCTTGACCTGATCGCCGCGGCGCAGGTGCACCGCGGTCAATGTGCCGGCCAGGGGGGCCGACAGGCGCACGTAGTCGCCTTCGGCGTAGCCGGGAAAGGCATCGTCGCGCGCCGGCCCGCAGGCCACGCACAGGGTGAGCGGCAAAGCCGCGGCGCAGATGCGCGCGAGCTGGGACAGGTTCATGGCGGCGCTGGCTTCCTGGAAGCGGTGAGAATGGCGCGCATGGCCAGGTCGATGCGCAGGGCGATGGCCGGTTCCGACAACAGCGCCTGCTGCGCCAGCACCGCCAGTTCGGGCGGCGCTGAGGGCAGGCGTTCGAGCACGCCGCCGGCAAGCACGGGGCCGGCGATCGCACCGAGCATGAACGGCAGCAGCTGCATGGCCGGGGCGTCGATGATGTCGCCATCGGCCTGGCCCTGGCGCAGCAGCTGGGCCAGCACCGTGATGTGGCGCGGCAGGTTCTCGCGCAGGAACGACACGGGCAGCGCTTCGCCGCGGCTCGCTTCCGACAGGAGCATCAGCAGCAGGTGGCGGTGCTTGCAGGCGAAGCCGGCCAGCACGCGCAGCGCGCCATCGAGGTTCTGCGCACCGCTGCGCGACGCTTGCGCCCTGAGCGTGAGGGCGGCGAACATTTCCTCGTACATGTGCTGCAGCAGCACGCGCAGGAAATTATCCTTGTTCTTGAAGTGGTAGTGGAACATGCCGAGGTTGACCCCGGCATGTTCGACGAGTTTGCGCACCGACAAGCCGGCACAGCCGGTCTGGGGCAGCAACACCATGCCGGAGGCGATCAGCTGGGCATCGATTTTTTGGGAAGGACGGTTCATGCGACTTATTATACACTTGTGTAGTAATAAGAAAGCACATTTCCGCGTTCAGGAAGAATCGCCACCCATGCGCCTGATGATCACTGACGTTTCTTCCACCAGGGCGGCCATCAGCGAGCGTGCATCGCGATGCGTGAGCAGTGGGGCCGACTGTCCGCACCATAGCGACATCAGGTCGGAACGCTCCTGGGCACCGGCGGCCTTTTTCATTATTCCGGTAAACCAGTTCTGTACCGGGTATTGCGGTATCTGCGCGGCGTGCGGCTGCAATTCGTTCATCAGCCGGTTGCGGATGCCGCGCGCCAGCCTGCCGCTGAAGACCCGCGTCAACCCCGTGTAGCGCGCGTCCGGGCTGAAAAGCATCTTGCGATGGGTGGCCTCGGCATTCGATTCCTCACATGCGAGAAACGCCGTGCCGATCTGCACGCCCTGCGCACCCAGCGCCAGCGCGGCTGCGATACCGCGCGCGTCAGCGATGCCGCCCGCGGCGATCACCGGAATGCGAACGGCGTCGGCCACCTGCGGTATGAGCGAAAAGGTTCCCGATAGCGACTCTTCCGCCCCGCGCAAAAAGGACACGCGGTGCCCGCCCGCCTCGAAACCGGTGGCGACGATCATGTCGACGCCGGCTTGTTCCAGTGCGATCGCCTCATCGACCGTGGTCGCGGCGCCAAGTGTCACGATGCCAAGTTCGCGGCAGCGCTTGAGCACACTCTGCGACGGTATCCCGAACACAAAGCTGAACACCGCCGGCCGCGCTTGAAGAACTGCCTCGATTTGCTCGGCGTAAGGCGGAGCGAACCGCTGCGGCCGTTGCGGCATTGGCAGCCCGAGTTCCGTAAAGTACGGCTGCAACAATGCCGTATTGCGCGCGAATGCCGCATCGTCAATCCGCAGCTCGTCGGCGTCGTCCAGCGGGATCCATAGATTCAATGCGAACGGACCCGATGTGCGTGCCCGGATCCGGCTTGCGACATCGCGGATGCCGTTTGCATCAAGATGATGGACGCCGAATGAACCGAGGCCGCCACTTTCGCAAACGGCGGCGACCAGGTCGACCGACGAAATGCCGCCGCCGAACGGCCCCTGGATAATCGGCGCGGCCAAGCCAAGGCGGCGTGCTACTTCAGTATTTTTCCACATGATTCAGATTCCCGATGTTGGCCCGCGGACTGTTTGGTTCATTTCGCATTCTGCAAACCTTCTGCCTTCATCGCTTCCTGTACAGCCGCGCGCGATGCAACGCGTTTGAGGAATGCCTGTACATGCTCGAACTCCGACAAATCGAGATTGACGTGGCTGGCCCAGCCCGCGACCGTGAAGAGGTAGGCGTCGGCAGCGGTAAAGCTGTCACCGGTCAGGTAAGGCTTGCCACGTAACTGATCTGACACCCAGCCGAATTTCCTGCTCAGGATTGCGGCGAAGACTGCCTTGGCCGCCGCGTCCAATGCCGGATTGAACAGCGGACTGAACGACTTGTGCAGCTCGGACGTGATGTAGTTCTGCCACTCCATCACCCGATAGCGCGCCATCGATCCGGCGGCGGGCATCAAATCGTCGCGGCGAGCACGGTCTGCAATGAATTGCGCAATGATCGGTCCCTCGGACAGTCGCTGGCCGTCATCGAGTTCGAGAACCGGCACATGGCCTTTCGGATTGATGGTGTAAAAGTCGATCCCCTCTTCAGTCAGGTGCGTTCTGGTGTCGACCTTGACGAGCGTATGCGGCAGTTTTGCTTCGCACAGCAGGATATGTGGCGCGAGCGAGCAGGCGCCGGGCGAATAATAGAGTTTCATGGTTGTTTTCCGGTGAGGTTGGCTTCAGTGACGCCGAAAGCGGCTGATTGCGCGATCTGCAATATGGTGTAGTCTATTGATGTTTTTTTCAGAGATAAATCCACATCCATGCAATTCATCTGATACATCATGTAATGAATAAAACAGCCAAATGAGACGCCATTTTGAGGATGTATTGGTAGGCAGCATCGAGCTGTTCTGCGCCGCTGCCGAATACGGCAGTTTTACCGCCGCCGCCAAGGCGGTTGGCGTGACGCCCGCCGCGGTGAGCCGCTCGGTATCGCGGCTCGAGGCGCGGCTTGGCGCGCGGCTGTTCGTGCGCACCACGCGGCAAGTGAGCTTGACGGAAGACGGTCGCCGCTATTTCGAGCAATGCCGGCAGGCGCTCACCCAACTGATCAATGCCGAACGTGCGGTCACTGGCCTGCAAAGCATGCCTTCCGGCGTGCTGCGGATCAGCGTGCCGACAACCTACGGCCATCATCGCGTGCTGCCGCTGCTGCCGCAGTTTCGCGCACTGTATCCGGAGGTGCGGGTCGATGTTCATGTCAGCAACCGGAACATCGATTTTGTCGATGAAGGTTATGACCTCGCGATCCGTGCGCGCGAACCTGCCGATTCGCGCTTTGTCGCCCGCAAGCTGGAAGATGCGGAGCTGGTCGTTGTGGCCGCGCCCGGCTATCTCGCCCGGGCCGGCATGCCGGATTCAATCGCCTCCCTTGCGCGGCACGACTGCATTAACTTTGTGTTGCCCAGTACTGGCCGCCCGATTCCCTGGCTGTTTCGCGAAAAAGGAAAGTTGATCGAGGTGGCGGCGACCGGCAGTTATTGCCTGTACGAAGACATACTCGCCGGGGTGACATTGGCGCGCAGCGGCGCGGGCCTGTTCCAGGCATATCGATTTACGATCGAAGAAGAGTTGCGCAACAAGTCGCTGGTCGACGTATTGTCCGCGCATGGAGGCTGCTCGCGCCCGTTCTCCGTGATGTATCCTCACGGCCGGCACTTGTCACTGAAAGTACGCGCGTTCGTGGATTTCTTGCTGGAGGCCCGCTCGCGCGCGCCGGCGCCGGCTTGCGACAGCGCCGCCCCGCGCGACCTCAACCGGCGGTCCAGTACGTACTCCTGACACGGTTATCGTATCCGATGGCAAACAGATCCAGAATGCCCGGTGCCCGCGCAACGGCAGCGATCCGTTGCTCGTTGTGTTCGAACACGGTTGGGCCGCGAATCAGGAACCAGTCGGCGGCCTGTCCTCCCGAGTTACCCTGGAGGGCATCAGGCTGGCGTTCTCGATGCGTCGAATTATCTGCAACGGTTTCCGCTGTTGCCGCTGTGGGAAATGGTGTTACTGGACTCTAGCCATGACAAGCTCCTCTGTTCGTTGCTATTGAGAGAGTTTCATATCGACCTCATGTGGTTCGCCGTAATGATCGGCGCGAGGCTTTCAGTCATGGTAAGTACGCGGATGCGGCGGCCAATGTGCCAGCCCAACGAGCCACTTGAGGCGCACTGCTCGCTACCCTCATGGCCGGACGCATGGGATTGAAGAATATCGCCAAGGAAAAAATTACCGGCGTCGACGCAGGCGCTTGCTCAATGCCACCCAGCATTGTCGAGGCGCCTGAAGACGAGTAACAGAAGTAAAAGAATGACGCTCACGGGAAGCGACAGCATGACGCTGAGCCGCAGCGTCCTCGCCATCGTCGCATTGCGCTTCACGTCCGCCAGCACCGCAAACGGCAGCGGCGCCAGACTGGCCAGCGCGGGAAGGAGCAGCAGCGCGCGCCGCCACGACGATCCGCTGGCGCCATCGGCACAGGCAAAGGTCAGGCCGACCACGAGCAGCAGATGAAGCGCGATGAAGACGATGCGCGCGATCACGCCAGCGGCGTCATTGCGACGCTTCGCTCTTGAGGCGTTTGGCCAGCCGCTGTCCACTCCTCGCACATGCCGCACTTGAGGTCCTCGGCCATTGCCGCCGTCATCCCTGTTGCCGTGATCGCCAGGGCGAGTGCCAGCCCGCGCAAGATTGCCATGCATTGCCTCCAATGAAGAATGGGCGCCGGCGCGCCCGTTGCCACTGACCGCCCGGCCGATTCGCGCCATACGAAGTTCGCAATGTTACACGTTAAACAGCACCCCTTGGGCCAAGACAGGCGCGTGACATTCGTACTACGCCGCCCTGCCCTTGCCTGGTGCACGCGCCCCATCCGCTGCCCTGAAAATCAGGAGCGCCGTCCCATCCGGAAAAGGACATCCCGCCGATTCGCCGCCGGGCCCGTCTAAATATACTCACTCCATCGATCACGCAAACAGCTCCAGGCCTTGCAGGATCACCCGACAACATCACCGGCGAGTAATCATGGACGAAACAGCTTTCTTTTTTGAACTGCTCGGCATGCTGGTCACCGATCCGCGTACCGGCGTGCTGCTGGCCCTGCTGGCGGCGGCCGCGGTGTGCGACTACCGCACTTTCCGCATTCCCAACCTGATCACCGGCGGCGGCATCCTGTTCGCACTGGTCTACAACACCGTCGTGCCACCCGACTGGCGCGCCGGCTGGACCTGGGCGCCGGCCGGCATGCTGCTCGGTTTCGGCGCGATGCTGCCGATGTACGCGATCGGCACGATGGGCGCCGGCGACGTCAAGCTGATGGCCATGGTCGGCGCCTTTCTCGGCTTTAACGCGACCCTGTACGCCCTGCTGTTTTGCGTGATCGCCGCCGGCATCGCCGCCCTCGTCTTCGGCCTGCGCAAGCGGGTGATGGGACGGATGCTGGCCAACACCGGCGACGCCATGCGCGGCATGCTGTGGTCCGCCGTCGCCAGCGGCACGCCGAGGCTGCAGCCGGAAGCCATGCAATCGGTCGGCAAGCTGGCCTACGGCATCAGCATCGCGCTCGGCACCACGAGCTACCTGGTGGCCCAGCAATTCAACCTCGTCTGACCTCAGAAAGAGATCACCATGAAAAACCTCAAGGCACTCGGGCTGATCGCATTCGCCCTCGTCATCGGACTGGCGGCGGCCGTCTACGCCGCCGGATGGGTATCGCGCCAGGGCGGCGTCAGCCTGAACAAGGTCGTCGTGGCGGCGGTCGACATCGAACCCGGCAGCAAGATCAACACCGAAATGCTGACCAACCTCGACTGGCCGGCCGGCGCCACCCCGCCGGGCGCCTTCAAGAACGCCGGCGAACTGCAGGACCGCATCGCCAAGGTCGGCATCCTGCGCGGCGAACCGCTGCTCGACGGCAAGCTGGCGCCGCAGGGCACCAAGGGCGGCCTGTCGGCTGTCATCGCCGAGGGCAAGCGGGCCATGACGGTGCGCGTCAACGATGTGGTGGGCGTGGCCGGCTTTGCCCTGCCCGGCAACTACGTCGATGTGATGGTCAATGCGCAGCAGGAAAAATCGGGAAACGAAGAGGGCAAGCAGATCAGCAAGACGGTCCTCGAACGGGTACTGGTGCTGGCGGTGGCGCAGGAAGCGGGCCGCGACGATACCAAGCCCAAGGTCGTCAGCGCCGTCACCCTGGAACTGTCGCTGGAAGACTCGGAGAGGCTCGACCTGGCACGCAGCGTCGGCACCCTGTCGCTGGTGCTGCGCAACCAGGTCGACCAGAAGACCGTGGCGACCGCCGGCATCACCAAGGACGAGCTGTTCGGCGGCAAGAAAGCGCCGGCGCCCCTGCCCGCCCCGGCGGCGGTGCGCAAGCCACGCCCGGCCATGACCGCGGCCGCGCCGGCCGCCAGCCGCCGCCATTGTGTGGAAGTGATCCAGCACGGCGTGCTGGCAGTGAACTGCTTTTGAACAGCCACGGAGACCTGAATCATGAACAAGCACATTCGCATGGCGGCATGGACCGTCGCGACCGCAGGCATGGTTGCCACGCCGGCCTGGGCAGCAGAAGCGGCAACGCGGGGCGCAGGCGGCACGAAAAATTGCAAGTCGGTGGTCGTCGCAAAGACAGCGCAGGTGATGCTCGGTAAGTCGTCGGTGATTGCGCTGACGGCGCCGGTGACCCGCATCGTGGCCAGCGGCCAGCGCGACGCCAAACAGGCAAGCGCGGCAAGCACGGCAAGCACGGCGGCGGGCGACGCGGCGGACGTGGGCAGCATCGCCGAGATCGAGGTACTGCTGCTCAGCCCAACCGACCTGTTCCTGCTTGGAAAAAAAGCCGGCGCCACCAGCCTCATTTTGCAGGATGCGAGCGGGGTGTGCTACCTGCGCGACATCGTGGTGGAGATCGACCCGGCCACCCTGCAAGCCAAGCTGGGCGAACTGATGCCCGAGGAAACCGGCATCGTCGTCAAGAGTGCCGAAAACGCCATCGTGCTGACCGGCACGGTGCGCGACGCCGGCCAGCTCGACGAAGCGCTGCGCGTGGCCGGTGCCTACGGCGGCGGCAAGCGCGTGCTGAACCTGCTGCGGGTGGGCTCGCCCCAGCAAGTGATGCTGGAAGTGAAGATCGCCGAAGTCAGCAAGACCCTGCTCGACAAGTTCGGCGTCGATTTTGCCCGCATGGTTGCCTCGGCCGACGGCCTGAGCTCGCGCGTCATCTCGGGCATCCTGGGCGGCGCGCCGGCGGTGGTTGGCCAGTACAGTCACGGCGGGTCGGGCGCGGCACTGGGCGCCGTGGCCGACGCCGCGGTCAGGGGCGGCAATTCGGCCGCCGGGGCGCAGCTGTCGGCGGGAGCGCGCGGCGCCACCCTGTTCGGGGTCGATGCGCAGAAAAAAGATGGCCTGGTACGGGTGCTGGCAGAACCGAACATCATGGCCATCAGCGGCCAGTCGGCCAGCTTTCTGTCGGGCGGCAAGATTTTCATTCCGGTGGCCCAGTCGCGCGACAGCGGCGGCTCCACCGTCACCCTGGAAGAGAAGGAATTCGGGGTCGGGCTCAAGTTCTCGCCGACGGTGCTGGGCGGGGCCCGCATCAACCTCAAGCTGGTATCGGAAGTGTCGGAGCTGGCGCAGACCGGTTCGCCCTTCACCACCAGCGGCGGCGTGACCTCGGTGCTGCCGTCGATCACCACGCGCCGGGTCGACACCACGGTGCAGCTCAACGACGGCCAGAGCTTCGCCATCGCGGGCCTGATCCGCAACAACGTGACCGAAACCCTGTCGCGCTTTCCCGGCCTGGGCGACATCCCGGTGCTCGGCGCGCTGTTTCGCTCGACCGAGTTCCAGAAAGACCAGACCGAGCTGATATTCATCGTCACGCCGCGCCTGGTCAAGCCGGCCAGCGCACTGGCGGCGCCGACCGACCACCACGTGCCGGCCAGTCGTGCCGACCTGATTTTCATGGGCAAGACCGAGGGCAGGTCCGCCCCCGCAAAAACCGAATAAGGAGAGCGCCATGAACACACTCATTTGCCGCGCCGCGCTGCCCGTGCTGGCCATGCTGGCCGGCTGCGCCACGGCCCCCCGCTACGAGGCGCGTTTCGGCGACGCCGTGCGCCAGGCGCGCAGCGCCATGACCATCGACCCGCAGGCGGGCGCCACGCCCGACCCGGTGGCCGGCATCGACGGCCAGGCCGCGCGCGACGCCATGACGCGCTACCAGGACAGCTTCAAGGCGCCGCCGCCGGTGGTCAACGTCATCAACATCGGCGGCCCCGCCGCCAGGTGAGCCGGCAGGCTCGCCACAGGATCTGGCAGCGGCCATGGGGCCGCCGTCCGGAGCAGTACCCCGCCCGCAGGGGCGGGCATGTTTGTCCCTCCATCTCACATGAAAGGTACGTCAAATGAACACTTTTTTGAAATCGATAAGCCAGTCGGTCCAATCCTTCGCCCGCGACGACGAAGGCGCCCAGGTCGTCGAGTATGCGCTGATCATCGCGGTCGTCTCGATCATCCTGGTGGTGGCGCTGCGCAACCTCACCGGCACCAGCTTCTCCGGCTTCATCGCCCGCGTCGAATCGTGCCTGACCGGCGGCGCCTGCACCTGATCCCCGGCGTACCAGCAACCCCTTCCCGATAACACAACTGAAAGGTCCATACCATGAACGCCCTGCTCAACAACGCCAGCCGCAGCATCCGCTCCTTCCTGCGCGACGACGAAGGCGCCCAGGTGGTCGAATACGCGCTGATCATCGCCGTCGTCTCGATCATCCTGGTGGTCGCGCTGCGCAATCTCACCGGCACCAGCTTTTCCGGCTTCATTGCCCGCGTCGAGTCCTGCCTGACCGGCGGCGCCTGCGCCTGACCCACCAGCCGACGGACCGCGGCCTGCCCGCGGCCCGTCATTTTTTGGATGAAAACCATGATCCCGCACAATCGATACGCAGTTCGCCAGCGCCAGCACGGCGCGGTGATCCTGACGGTCTGCTTCCTGCTGTTTTTCCTGCTGGGGTTTGTCGCCATCGCCTTCGACCTGGGGCGCCTGTTCATCGTCAAGACCGAGCTGCAGACGGCCATGGACAGCTGCGCCCTGGCCGCGGCCCAGGAGCTCGACGGCCAGTCGAGCGCACTGGCGCGGGCGCGCCGGGCCGGCACCACCGCGGCCAATCTGAACCGGGTCAACCTGCAGTCGGCGAGCTGGGACGGCAAGGGCCAGTTGCCGGAGACCGGCATCAGCTTCCGCGACCAGGGCTACATGCCCACCACCGCTCCCGCCAGCGCGCGCTACGCGCAGTGCGAGCACCGCCAGAGCGGGATAAGAATGTGGCTGCTGCACGCGCTGGGTACGTTTGCCGGCAACGGCACCGCCAATCCGTCCACGCGCGCGGTGCTGGCCAGCGCGGTCGCCACGCGCGGCAGCGCCCAGAGTACCTGCCCGATCCCGGTGGCGATCAAGGCCAAGGTGGGCGGCACGCCATCGAACAACTACGGTTTCCTGGTCGGCGAATGGGTGACCGTGTTCGACAAGGGCGGCGCGGCTGCGTCGGCCGGCGAAATGGGCTGGTACAACCTCGATGGCAGCAAAAGCGCCAGCGAAACGGCCGCCGAACTGGCCGAAGGAGGCTACTGCGGCACACGCCTGGGCGACACGCTCGGCACCCCGGGCGCGCAAACCAGCGTGGACCGGCCATGGAACTTCCGCTTCGGTGTCTACAAGAACAGCGATTCCCCCGCCCTGAACCATCCCGACCAAAGCGGTTACTCCTACACCGCCGCCAACTGGAAGAACGCGGTGCCGCAGAACGCTTTTGCCGGCACGCCCGCACCCGGCTCGCACGCCAGCGCCCAGAACTACATCACCAAGCGCGCCGCCTATGCCTCGCTGGCCGACACCGGCACCAGCATCAAGACCGGGTCGCAGATCGCCTTCAACGACAACAACCGCCTGAACAGCTTCCACAAGCTGGCCACGCCCGGCGCGGCCGGCGAGCACCGCCAGTACGGCACCAGCCGGCGCCTGGTGATCGTCCCGGTGATCAATGGCGCGTCCCAGGTCACCGACTTCGTGTGCATGTTCATGCTGCATCCACTGAGCGGCCCGAACGACCCGGCCCAGCTGGAGTTTCGCGGCCTGGCAGGGATCGCGGCCTCGCCCTGTTCGCCGGGCGGCACGCCCGGTGGCGCGGCCGGGCCGCTGGTACCGGTACTGGTGAGGTGAACGCCATGAAAAAACGTCAACAAGGCGTAGCCCTGGTCGAATTCGCGTTCGTGCTGCCGCTGCTACTCATTCTCTCGCTGGTGTGCGCCGAACTCGGACGCGCCGTCTACCGCTACAACACCACCGCCAAGACCGTGCGCAATGCGGTGCGCTACCTGTCGGTGCAAACGCCGGGCACCCACGTCGTCGAGGCGCGCAACATGATCTTGTACGGGAACGTGGCCGGCACCGGCACGCTGCTCGACCCGGCGCTGACGGCGGCCAACGTGCCGGCGCCGACCTGGCAGACGGCCGGCAGCGATCCGCTGATGAACACCGTCACGATCCGGGTATCGGGCTACCAGTTCCGGCCGCTGATGGCCAATATGTTCGGGGCCAGGTTCGCGGTCATTTCCTTCAACGATATCAGCGCCACCATGCGCAGCCCATTATGAAAACCAGGAAAACAGCCCCCCGCAACGGCGCGACGACGATCGAACTGGCGTTCGTGCTGGTGCTCTTCTTCATGTTCCTGCTCGGCGTGACCGACGTGGCGCGCATGCTGTTCACCTGGAACGCGGCCACCGAGGCCACCCGCGCCGGCGCGCGCTACGCGGTGGTGTGCGCCGACCCGGCCAACCAGGGGCAGGTACTGCAGAAGATGCGCATGATGGTGCCCGAAATCGGCGCGGTGGCGCTGGCGTGGGAGCCGTCCGGCTGCGACGCCGCCAGCTGCGCAGGGGTGACGGTGACCGTCACCAGCCTGCACTACCGCTGGCTCTCGCCGGTGGTCGGGGTGGTGATGCCGGTGCGCGCGCTGCCCGCGTTCAGCACCTATCTGCCGCGCGAAATGATGCGGCGCGATCCCAATAACGCGCTCATCTGCCAATAAAAACCCAACCAAGGAACTCGCCATGAAAATTGCCATCGTATCGCCCGACAAACTACGCATCAACGAGATCGGGCAGCTGCTGCAGGGCGGCGCGCACGTGGTGCTGCCCACCGTCGGCGGCGCCGGCGACCTGCTGGCGCTGGCCGGGCGCGACCAGCCGGACCTGATGCTGGTCGACGGCTGCGCCGACAGCGCGGGCCTGGCCGCCATCGGCGCGCTCACCAGCGGCCATCCGCACATCGCCGTGGTGCTGCTGTGCGCGATCTGCACGCCCGACTTCCTGATCAACGCCATGCGCGCCGGGGTGCGCGAGGTGCTGCCGGCACCGCTCGCGCCGGCCGAACTGGAGGCGGCGCTGCTGCGCATCGGCGCCAAGCTGCGCAACGCCCAGGCGCACAGCGAAGGCAAGGTCCTCGCCTTCATTTCCTGCAAGGGCGGCAGCGGCGCCACCTTCCTCGCCACCAGCCTGGGATACCAGCTGGCGCAAACCCGTTCCGTGCTGCTGGTCGACCTGAACCTGCAGTTCGGCGACGCGCTCGCGTTCGTGCACGATGGCCGTCCCGCATCGACCCTGGCCGACGTGGCGCGCGCCATCGCGCGCCTGGACTCTTCCTTCCTGGCCGCCAGCACGGTCAAGGTGACGCCCAATTTCAGCATCCTGGCCGCGCCCGACGACCATGCCCAGGCGGTCGAGATCAGCGCGGCGCACGTGGACGCGATACTGGCGCTGGCGGTGCGGCACTACGACTACGTGGTGCTCGATATCGGGCGCCCGGTGACCACCCTGAGCATCAAGGCGCTCGACCGCGCGTACCGCATTTATCCGGTGCTGCAGGCCGGCCTGGCGTCGATCCGCAACGCCAAGAAGATGCTGGCCATTTTCAAGTCGCTCGATTACGGCGCCGACAAGATCGAGCTGATCGTCAACCGTTTCGAGCGCAAGGGACCGATCGGCGTGGCCGAGATCGAACGGGCACTGGGCAAGTTCGCGATCCACACGGTCGCCAACTCGTACAGGCAGGTGACCGCGGCGATCGACCATGGCGAGCCCCTGACGGCGAGCGCGCGCGCCAATCCGGTGCTGCACGGCGTGGCCGCTCTGGCCGAAGCGCTCATGACGCGTCCGCAGGCCGCGCACACCGCGCAGGACGGCACGCCGGCGCGCCTGTTCGGCCGCCTTACCGGCCGCCTGTTAGGACGCCACTCAGGAGAATCCCATGTCCTTCCGTGAACAACTCAATGCCATCGACAGCCAGGCCGACATGCGCGTGGCCGCCTCCGGCGCCAGCGACGACTACCACGCCATCAAGGGGCGCATCCACCTGAAACTGCTCGACAAGTTCGACCTGGCCGCGCTCGAAGCGCTGCCGGGGCCCATGCTGCGCGGCGAAATCGCGGTGATGGCCGAACGCCTGCTCGACGAGGAGCAGGCCGCGATCAACGAATCGGAACGGCGTTCGCTGATCCGCGACATCCAGCACGAGATGCTCGGCTTCGGCCCGCTGGAACTGCTGATGGCCGATCCGACCGTCTCCGACATCCTGGTCAACAGCTACAACCGCATTTTCGTGGAACGCAAGGGCCGGCTGGAACTGAGCACGGTGCGCTTCACCGACGAAAAGCACCTGCTGCGCATCATCGACAAGATCGTCTCGCTGGTGGGGCGCCGCATCGACGAATCGAGCCCCATGGTCGACGCGCGCCTGCCGGACGGCTCGCGCGTGAATGCCGTGATCGCGCCGGTGGCGCTGGACGGCCCGATGATGTCGATCCGCCGCTTCGCCCACATTCCGCTGAAGATGGATAACCTGATCCACGACCTGCACAGCCTCACGCCCGACATGGCGACCGTGCTCGAAGGGCTGTGCAAGTCCAAGGTCAACATGATCATCGCCGGCGGCACCGGGGCCGGCAAGACCACCTTGCTCAACATCCTGTCCGGCTTCATTCCGCCGGCCGAACGCATCGTCACCATCGAAGACGCGGCCGAACTGCAGCTGCAGCAGCCGCACGTGGTGCGCATGGAGACGCGCCCGGCCAACATCGAAGGCAAGGGCGAAATCACGCAGCGCGCGCTGGTGCGCAACGCGCTGCGCATGCGTCCGGACCGGATCATCATCGGCGAGGTGCGCGGCGCCGAGGCGGTCGACATGCTGCAGGCCATGAACACGGGCCACGACGGCTCGCTCACCACCATCCACGCCAACAACCCGCGCGACGCCCTCTCGCGCCTGGAAAACATGATCGGCATGGCCAACCTGAACTTGCCGCACAAGGCGGCGCGCCAGCAGATCGCCTCGGCCATCACGGTGGTGATCCAGGGCCTGCGCCTGATCGACGGGCGCCGCAAGATCACCAGCATTCAGGAGATCACCGGCATGGAAGGCGACATCATCACCATGCAGGAAATCTTCGCCTTCCGCCAGACCGGCGTTGCCGCCGACGGCGCCGTCGAAGGCTACTTCCAGGCCAGCGGCGTGCGCCCCAAGTTCAGCGACCGCCTGCGCGCGTTCGGCGTGACCCTGCCCGACGCCATGTTCGACAGCACCCGCCGCTACCAGTAGGAGGCCATCATGCTCAGTCAAGTCAACGGCGCCGGCGCCGGCGCTCCCGTTTCGCCGCTGCTGTCGGTGCTGGTATTCATCGCGGTGGTCCTGCTGTTCGAGGGGCTCTACCTGATGTGGAAGACCTACAAGGGACCGCAGGCCAGGAAGATCGAACATCGCCTCAACGCCCTGTCGGCGGCGGGCGACAGTTCGGCCCAGTCGCACCTGCTGCGCGAGCGCATGATGAGCGAGCTGCCGCTGTTCCAGCGCCTGTTGCTGCGCCTGCCGCGCGCCCACCAGCTCGACCGCTATCTGCTGCAGGCGAACCTGAACTGGACCGTCTCGAAACTGCTGCTGGCCTGCGTGGCGCTGGGCGCGGCCAGCTTCCTGCTGGTGACGGGGCTGCTGCACCAGCCCTTCATGGCCGGTGCACTGGTGGCGGGCGTGGTGGCCTGGCTGCCGCTGGCGTACCTGCAGCGCCGGCGCCGCCGCCGCCTCACCAAACTGGAGCAGCAATTGCCCGACGCGCTCGACCTGCTGGCGCGCGCCCTGCGCGCCGGCCACGCTTTCGGGGCCGGCCTGCAGATGATCGGCGACGAAATGGCCGAGCCGATCGCCAGCGAATTCCGGCTGGTGCACGACGAGATCAACTTCGGCGTCTCGCTCGAACAGGCGCTGGGCAACCTGAGCGTGCGCGCGCCGATCACCGACCTGCGCTACTTCGTGGTGGCGGTGCTGATCCAGCGCGATTCGGGCGGCAACCTGACCGAGGTGCTGGCCAACCTGAGCCGCCTGATCCGCCAGCGCCTCAAGCTGTTCTGGCATGTGCGCGTGCTCTCGGCCGAGGGCCGCATGTCGGCCTGGCTGCTGTCGCTGCTGCCGTTCGCCATCGGTGGCTTGATGAGCGTGTTCAACCCGGACTTCATGGCGCCTTTGTGGACCGACCCGCTGGGCCAGAGCCTGGTGCGCGGCATGCTCATTTCGATGGCGTTCGGCATCTTGCTGCTGCGTCACATCATTCGTATCCGTATCTGAAAAGGGGATCATCATGTTCGTGCTCGCTGCCCTGGTCTGCCTGGCCGTCACCACCGCCATCGCCGGCCTGTACCTGCTGCTCGTGCCGAGCCGCCTCGACCGGCGCCTGGACGCGATCGGCAATCCGGCCGCCGCAACCGACTGGAGCGCCACCGTGGCGCAAGCGGTCGGCCCGTTCGCGCGCGTGCTGGCGCCTGCCGGCGACTGGGAAAGTTCGCCCCTGCGCCTGCGCTTCATCAATGCCGGCATCCGGCGCAGCGACGCGCGCCTGATCTATTTCGGCCTCAAGACGGTGCTGCCGCTGGTGTTCGCGGGCGCTACCTGGCTGCTGCTGCGCGCCTTCACCGGCATGGACGAAATGACGGTGCTGATGAACCTGGGGATCGCGGCGCTGGCCGGCTGCTACCTGCCGAACGTGGCGCTGTGGCTGCGCCTGCGCGAACGCAAGCGCGAGATTTTCGAGCACTTCCCCGATGCCGCCGACCTGATGCTGGTGTGCGTGGAAGCGGGCCTGGGCCTGGACGCCGCACTGACCCGGGTGGCCGATGAAATGGGCATGAGCAGCCGCGCGCTGGCCGAGGAACTGCACCTGACCAACCTGGAGATGCGGGCCGGCGCCAGCCGCGCCCAGTCGCTGCGCAACCTGGCGCTAAGGACCGGCATCGAGGAAGTCGGCACCTTCGCCACGATGCTGGCGCAGTCGGATAAATTTGGCACCAGCATCGGCGAATCGCTGCGGGTGTTTTCGGAAGACTTGCGCCACAAGCGCCAGGTGCGGGCCGAAGAGCACGCGGCCAAGGTGCCGACCAAGATGCTCATTCCGCTGGCCCTGTTCATCTTCCCGGCGATCATCATGGTGGTGCTGGGGCCGGCGATGATCATCATCGTGCGCACCATCATGCCGGTGCTCAGTGCCCATTGAGGCGCTCGTGGCGCTGGCCGCTCTGGCCGGGCTGGGACTGGGGCTGGACCAGGCCGTGGCGGATCGCGTACACGTACATGCCGAGCCGGTTGGGGACGTCGAGCTTGCGGTAGATTGAGCTCAGATGGTTGCGCAGGGTGTGCTCGGAAATGAACAGGCGCTGCGCCACCTCGTGGTTGGCGCTGCCGCTGTGTTCGACGGCGGCGCTGACGATGGCGCGTTCGCGCGCGGTCAGGGCGGCGTGCTTTTCCTCGGGCGGGTCGGCTCGCAACGCGCGGCGCCAGCCCAGCATCTGGCCGAACACGCGGTCCATGGTGTCGGCGTCGAACCAGAGTTCGCCGCGGTGGATCTTGGCGATGGCCTTGATGACTTGTTCGGCCGTCACTTCCTTGTGCAGGATGCCGCGCGCGCCGCGCCGCACCGCCAGGTCGAGCAGGTCGGGATCGTGGGCGGCTGTCAGCACCAGCGCGCGCGAGACGCCATTGGCCAGCAGTTCGGGCAGGAACTCGATGGTGGACACGCCGCCCAGGTCGAGGTCGAGCAGGATCACGTCCGGCGCCAGTTGCGCGGCGCCGGACAGCGCCTCGGCGCAGGTACGCGCCGTGCCCACCACCGTCATGCGCGGGCGTTCGGCGTCGACCAGGGTTTGCAGCCCCCACAGCATGGTCTGGTGGTCTTCCACCAGCATGACCTTGACCGGGCCGGAGTCGTCCTGTGCTTCACTTTTCATAATGGAATCTCCACGGTGACAATGGTGTCGTTGGCGCCGCCCTGGCGCACGGAGGCGGCGCCGCCCAGGGCGCTGGCGCGCTCGCTGAGCGAACGCGGCTGGAAGGCCGGCGGCGCATTGCCGCCGTGCGGGTTGACGATGTCGATGTGCAGCATGGCGCCGCTGCAGCGCAGCGCCACCGTGGCCGCCGTGGCGTCGGTGTGGCGGCAAACGTTGCTGATGCCTTCGCGCACGATCTGCAGCACTTCCGCGCCGAGCCGGTCGCCGAGCGTGACGTTGGCGCCGACATCGATGCCGATCTCGACGCCGTACGCCGCCAGCGCCCGGGCCGCCTGGCGGCGCAGCGCGGCCAGGAACATGGCGTCGTCGGCGGGAGCCGCGCCGCAGGCACGCTGGGCCTCGTCGCGCAGCTGCGCGATGACCTCGGCCGCCATCGTCACCAGCTTGTCGAGGCCGGGGGCGAGCGGATTGCTGGGCTCGGCCTTGCGGCACAGGGCGACCAGGCCCAGCTGCAAGCCGATGTAGGACTGGATGGCCGTGTCGTGCAGGTCGAGCGCGATCTTCTTGCGCTCCAGGCCGGCCGCGTCGGAAGCGATGCGGTCCAGCAGATCGATGCGGTCGATGGCGCGCAAGCCCTGTTCGGCGATGCGCGCCAGGAACAGTGCATCGCCGCGGCCCAGGTGGCGCAGGCGCGTGGCCACGTAGATGCGGCCCTTTCCGCGTCCAAAGCTCACGGGGGCGCTGATGAACGAGGTGGCGCCCAGCAGGTCGGCCACTTCCTCCAGGCGGGCAGGGTCGTGCGGCGCCCAGGCGGGGGGCTCGCCGCCATGACCGAGCGCGCAGCCGCCGAAGGCGCGCCAGCAGCGCCACGCACGCGTGAACAGCAGCACCTGCGTATGTGGCTCGGGCAGCATGACGCGCGCCAGGGCCGGGTCGATCGGGTCGGCCGGTGCGACCGCCGGGCCGCGGCCACGCACGGTGCGCAGCGCGTGGCCGCCGCTGTCGTGGTCGCCCAGCAGCAGCAGGCAGCTGTCGGCCATGAAAAACGCCCTTACCCGCTCCAGCGCGGCGGTCATGCTGCGGTCGATGCCGAAGCGCGGATTGGCCACCTGGCTCAGTTCGCGCAGCAGTGCCTGGCGGCGCGCCGCCAGGATGTGCATTTCGCCCAGCTGGGCGATCACGCGGCCGAAAGCGAGCAGCACGGCCGCGCGCAGCAGCAGGCGCGCCGGCGCCACGTCGGGCAGCGTGATGATGGCCGCCACGTAGTACAGAAGGACGGTGGCGATGGTGACGCGCACGCCTTCGGCCAGACCGTAGCGCAGCGAGGCGACCACGATCGCGAACAGCAGGAAGACCAGCGGAAAAATCTCGGCCGGGCCGACCGCCGCCACCACCGCCGCCGACACGGCCACGTCGAGCCGGTGGCGCAGCTTGCCGCGGGTCCAGCGCGGCTGGCATTGGGGAAACAGATAGACAGCCGCGCACAGCGTGGCATAAACGGACAGGACCAGCAGCGCGGTGAGGTTGGCGCGGTCCGGGCCGGGGTGGTCGAGAACGGCGACCAGGACCGCCGACACCGTCAGCACCAGCCTGATGCGCGCGACCAGCTGGCTATAGGCCACGTCCCACTGCGCCACCGTACCGGCTGCATCCTTGTCGAGGGGGGAGTCCGCAATGACCATCGTTGTCGTTCCGTTCGCAGTCAAGCCATGCCGCCTGCCGCCGGCGCCGTGGTGCCGGGCCGGGATGCTGTTGCCAATCGATTATTGATTGTAGGTTGTTACTTTCGGGCGCCCATGACGCGTGTCACAGCATCGGGCCATGGGCCTTGGCGCTCGGGTGCGGAAAACCATTGCGGCATGAAAAAACCCCGCCATCACAAGGATGCACGGGGCTTTTGTTTTTCACCGGAATGCGCCGACAGGCGGCGACATCCGGCAATCGGCTTAGACGTTGAACAGGAAGTTCAGCACATCGCCATCCTTGACCACGTATTCCTTGCCTTCGGCGCGCATCTTGCCCACTTCCTTGGCGCCGGCCTCGCCCTTGTACGCGACAAAATCATCGTAGGCAATAGTTTGCGCGCGGATAAAGCCGCGTTCGAAGTCGGTGTGGATCACGCCGGCCGCTTGCGGCGCGGTATCGCCCACGTGGATGGTCCAGGCGCGCACTTCCTTCACGCCCGCGGTGAAGTAAGTTTGCAGGCCAAGCAGCTTGTAGGCGGCGCGGATCAGGCGGTCGAGACCTGGCTCTTCCATGCCCATGTCGGCCAGGAACGCACCCTTGTCGGCATCGTCGAGGTCGGCGATTTCGGACTCGATGGCGGCGCAGATGGCGACGATCGGGGCATTCTGACCCTTGGCGTAGGCGGTCAACTGGTCCAGCAGCGGGTTGTTGGTGAAGCCCGTGTCGGACACGTTAGCCACGTACATGGCTGGCTTGGCGGTGATCAGGCACAGCGGCTTGATCAGCAGCATTTCTTCCGCATCCAGGCCCATCGCGCGCACCGGCTTGGCGTCGTTCAGGAACGGCATCATGCGTTCCATCAGCGCGACCAGCTTGGCGGCATCCTTGTCGCCGGAACGGGCTTTCTTGTTCTCGCGGTGGATGGCTTTTTCGACGGTGCCCATGTCGGCCAGCGCCAGCTCGGTCTGGATGACTTCGATGTCGTCCAGCGGGCTGATCTTGCCGGCCACGTGGATCACGTTGTCGTCCTCGAAGCAGCGCACCACGTTGACGATGGCGTCGGTTTCGCGGATATGCGACAGGAACTGGTTGCCCAGGCCCTCGCCCTTCGACGCGCCAGCGACCAGGCCGGCGATGTCGACGAATTCGACGATGGCGTTGACCATGCGTTCCGGCTTGACGATGTCAGCCAGCGCAGCCATGCGCGGGTCCGGCACTTCGACCACGCCGACGTTCGGCTCGATCGTGCAGAACGGATAGTTTTCGGCCGGAATGCCGGCCTTGGTCAGCGCGTTGAAGAGGGTGGACTTGCCGACGTTAGGCAGGCCGACGATGCCGCATTGGAGACTCATGGGAAGACTTTCTAGTTCGATGGACGAGGGGCGCTCAAACAGGCAAGCCCCAAAACCCCATATTGTAACCTTGGACGGGGCCGGGGGCCGCAAAAACCCGGTTTGGGCGTGCCATGCCCGAGCGCGGCGGCAGTCAGGACGGCAATCGCGGCGCCCGGCCGTCGGACCGGGTCAAGCACGCCCTCCTGGGTTTTCGGCCTAAGCACGCCCAGTGCGGCGTCCTGGCGCTTCGGCAATCGCGTTAATGCCTTGTTCGTCGATGACTTTCAACAACCGTTGTGCCATTGGGCTTGGAATATTGTACGCCGACTCCCATTTGACCACGGTCGACTTCGTTATCCCCATATAGCGCGCCAGAACTTCCTGACTGAGGTTCTCCTGTGTGCGGATGCGCAGCACGTCGCGCGCAGTGAAATTCGGCGGGGTAAAGCAACTCTCGTCAAATTCGCGCATCGTCTTTTTGTCGATAATGCCGACTGAATGGAGCGCGGCCGCAGCGCTGTGGATCGCCTCGAACGCGTCGCTACGGTGGGGCCGCGCCCGCGCGGTGGAAGCACTCTTCATGGCAGCGCCCGTTTTATGGGCCTTCACCGCCTGGCCCGCAGGGGCGGCTACTGCCATCGCCGCCAAGGCGTCGGCTTTCTGCATTCTTTCGGGTCGCGCGGATTTTGCCGCTGGCTTGTTTGCGGCCTTGGCGGGCTTTGCAGTCGCCGGTTTAGCATTCCTCATGGCATATCTCCACAAAATCGCTTGATTTCAACAATGCCGTGATGGCTGCCGGCGTCAGTAGTGCATAGCTGCTCGCCAACTTCTTGAAATACGTCTCCTCGGCCGCATCTGCCCGCGTCGACGCTCGGCGGCTTCAGCGAAAGTTTATCCCAGCAGGGAAAACGACGCCCGCCGCCGACCTTTCCAAGGCGGAGACGGCGATGCTCATCGCAGGATCAAGCTGCCCTTCAGAATGCCTGGATGCGCGACAGGTCGGGTTGATCGACGAACGCGGCGAACTCGTCGCGCAGGCGCTGTCCCTGCCCGATCGCCTGCTGCCAGTTGCGGATGCGCGCGTCGTGGTCGAGCCCATAGAAAGTGAAATCCTTGCGGTCGGGCAACTTGCTGCGCGGCAGGGTGCTGAGGAAATGCGGGGTCGGCGCGACCAGCAGCACATTGTCGAGCCAGCCGCGCTGGGCGCCGCGCGCCATGCGCCGCCACGGCATCGCCTTGTCCAGCCAACCGGGCACGATGTGCTCGCTGAAGTGCGGATACAGCACGATCTCGCCCGGCGCCAGGTTCGAGTAGGGCAGCGCCAGGTGATAGTCGATCAGGCCGCCATCCCAGTAGGCGCCGGGCGGGGCGCCGGCAATCGTGCGCACCGGCGGCATCAGCATGGGCAGGGTGCCCGAGGCCAGCAGGGCGTCGGCCAGGTTGCTGCTGTCGAGGGTGGCGAAATGGGTGGTGAAGCTGTCGAAGCCGGCCGGCATCCAGCTTGGTGCGCCGCGCGCATCGCCGACGACGACCCGTTCGGCCACCCGGCCCAGGCTGGCGCGCGAGGCCAGGTTGAGCAGTGCGGCGGCGGCAAAGCCGGTCGCTTCGGCGCGCCGGTGGGCTGGTTCCGCCAGCGCGCGCCGTCCACGCGCCGCGATGACGTGCAGGCGGTGGTGAGGGTGAGCGGTCACTTGCGCCTCGTGCCCGCCGACCAGTTCGTGCAGGAGATTGCGGCAGACGGCGTGGATTTCCTGCGGCGAGGGTTTGGCGGTGTAGCGCTGGCCGCAGTACAGCTCGCCCAAGCGGGCCAGCGCGGCGACCGGATCGGCCTGGCAAGCGGCCGCCATGCGCCAGGCGCCGATCGAAGCGCCGATCAGGGCGCGCTCGCGCGGTGATTGCGGAAACCAGTCGCCGAACAGCCATTGGTCGAGCGACTGGAAGATCAGGCCCTTGGGGCCGCCGGCGGCGGCGGGAACGACGGCGATGTCGCGCGCGCGCAGGCCGTGCTGGCGGATGTGGGCCAGCGCGTGCGGGCCGGCGTGGAAGGAAAGTGCGTGCATGCCATGATTATGGCGACAAGTCGTCTGTTGCGGCAAGTCGCATGCTCGCAGGAGCGCATGGCGGTGAACCAACCCGCGCGCACATCAGGGAAAGAACCGGGGATCGTATATCCAGCGCTTGAGCGTTGTTGCACTGATACCGGCGGCATCCGGGTGTACGGGATTGATTATCACGTTGAACTCGTCCGGAACAATCACCGATGGCACCTGAAGCAGTGCCGACGCCGCGGAAGCAACCCAGCGCTCCCCGGCCGCCGTGCTGCCACGTCCGGCCGGTACCGCATCCCAGCCTCCCGGCAAGGGATCGAGCACCGCGCGGCGATCCCATACGTGATCGGGAATATCGACACGCACCAGGTAGCGGTTGAACGGCAAGCCGCCACTGCGGAGGTAATGCACTGTTTCGAGCGTGGCCAGCGCAATGTTGGTGGCGCAGTAAACGACAGGCGTGCCCTTGCTATTCCAGCGCCCTCCCATCATCCTGGCGCCGGTTCCGCTGAGATCGTTCGCTGAATAGCTTGCTGCCTCGACTGCGATCCGCCATAGCGACACCGTCATGCGTATGCGCCACTCTGCATCATGGACAACAGCCCGGCGACCAGTTTTTGACCTTCAAACGTGTCCATGTAACTGGCGGGAGTTGCACCGCCCAGCGCCGGTAGCGGCTGGACTAACCAGGTAGCGAGCCAGCGCGCCGCATCAAAGCCCTCCGGGTTACCTGACTCTTCCACCATACTCTGCACCATGCCAATGAGGGTCTCGACACCCAGTACACGTTCGGACTCATCGCTTGACAGCAATGCCCCGTCCCTTTCCTTGCGCTTGATGGCCGCGCGGGAAAGCCGGAGGCTATGAATGAGTTGTTCCTTGCTCATTCCCATGCGTGAGGATAATTGGCTGACGCGAGCAGCCGGAATGCCATCGCGGATGAGGTCGATTCGCTGTTGCGGGTCGCTTCGATACGACTGCGTTACAGCAATATCGGCCCGCTCAGCTGCATCGGCAACCGGCTTCGGCTGTGCTGTGGGGACCAAAGCCGTTGGCTTTGCGGATGGCGCCTTCATATCGGACATGGTTGCCTCCTTTAAGTCGTCAGTATAGGTTGAACGAAGCAGGCAACAAGCGCGAAAGACGCTGGCCACGCACCCGGCACTTCCCAATGCGGGCTGCCGCGGGCCAGCTTAATGCCCGCCACCGGAGCGCGATTGCGACAAGTCAAATCCGGAAGCATGAGCCTGCGTAACATGGGCCGCTGATGCCTCATCCGGAGCCCTTCATGCCCACTTGCCTCGCCGCAGTATTGAGCGCCCTCCTCCTTATTGTCAACGCCAAAGCCGCCGCCACTGCCGATACCGCCCCCGATACCGGAACCGATCCCTCGATGGTGGTCGACAAATACATCCAGCACTTCGTGGTCGACACCGACGGCAGCTACCGCCTCACGGTCGACAACGTCAAAACCATCGTCCTGGCGCGCGCGGTGCAGGCGCACAGCCAGTACTACATCAGCTATAACACCAGCCTCGACGAAGTCGGCGAGGTCGAAGCCTACACCATCAAGCCGGACGGCCGGCGCGTCGCGGTACCGCCGGAACAGGTCAAGGACCAGCAGGAGCCGGCCTCGGGCGACGCGCCCATGTTCCAGGATACGCGCCTGAAAATCGTGGTGTTTTCCGACGTCGCGGTGGGCGACAAGGTGGCGGTGCGCTACGTCCTCAAGCGCAAGACCGCCTTGTTCCCCGGGCATTTCGAGGACTTGTCCTCGTCCCAGTTTTACGCCAGCAAGCAGTTTCACCTGATCTACGACATGCCTTCCTCGATGCTGCTGTATGCGGATGCGGCCGGCTTCGTGCCGGTGCCGGCAAGCAGCGCACCCGGACGCCAGTTGTATCAGTGGCAATACGTCAGCGGGCCGAACCGGCGCATCGAGGCGGAGTCGGTCAGCTATCTCGATTACGGCAAGCGGCTGGCGGTGTCCACCTTCCCCAACTACGCCGCCTTTGCACGCGCTTACCATACGCGCGCGCAGGAGCAAGCCGCCGTTACCCCGGCCATCGCCGCGCTGGCGCGCGAACTGACGGCCGGTCTCGACACCCCGCGCGCGAAAGCGCTGGCCCTGTCCGAATGGGTGCGCCGCCATATCCGCTACGTGGCCGTCTACACCGGCGCCGGCGGCGTGGTGCCGCATGCGGCCGCCACGGTGCTGAACAACCGTTACGGCGACTGCAAGGACCATGCAATCCTGCTCGAAGCGCTGCTGGCCGCAAGCGGCATCGACAGCAGCGCCGCCCTGATCAACAGCGGCAATGCCTACCGCCTGCCGGATGCGCCCACCCTGGGCATCTTCAACCACGTGATCACCTACATTCCCGCGCTCGAGCTGTACCTCGATTCCACCTCGGATGCGGTTTCCGCCGGCTATCTGCCGCCGGCCGCGCTCGGTAAACCAGTGTTGCTGGCCAAGACAGGCAAGCTGGCGCAGACGCCGTCCATGCAGCCGGAGACAAACCGCACGCTGGCACGCTTCGAGGTCGGCAAGAACGGCCGCGGCAGTTTCAAGGTGGTGCGCACGGCCGGCGGCGCAATCGCCGAGCCTTACCGCCAGGCGGTGCGCGACACGGCGCCGGCCGAACGCGCCCTGTTCGTCGAGCGCACGCTGCTCGCCTTGGGCCAGCACGGCGATGGTGCATTCGATGCCGGCCTGCTCGACGGCGCCGGCGACGAGTACCGCATGGGCTTTAGCGGCGTGAGCGACAATTTCGCCGACCTGCCGGGCCCGGCCGGGGTGGCGACCAGCTTCAATTTCTGGGGCGGACTGGGCGAGTCGGTCGCCAGCATGGCGCAGGAAAAAACCCGCACGCAAGACTTTATCTGTCCCGGGATCGATGCCGCCGACGACACGGCAATCGCGTTCGCGCCCGGCATCCGCATCATGGCGCTGCCGAAAGCGCTGTCTCTGAACGATGCCGGCCTGTCGTACCAGGCCAGTTACACGCGCCAGGCCAACACGGTGCTGGTCCGGCGCAACGTGCGCTTCCGCCATGCCGGCATGATCTGCACGCCGGCCGACTACGTGCGCCTGCGTCCGCTGCTCGAACGCATGATGCGCGACCTCAAGAGCCAGATCATCGTCAAGGGCGGCTGAAACGCCACTTCAGGCGGTGTGCAGCTGCATCGTCGCGATATCGAACTTGCCTTCGACCGCCAGCGGCAGGATGCGCAAGCTCTTGTCGATGGCTTCCTCGATCAGGATCTGTTCTTCCTTGCGCGGCCGGTGCAGCACGAAGTCGGCCACCGGCTGCTGCGAGCCGAGCGTGCGCGGATGGCCGATGCCGAGCCGCAAGCGCCAGTAATCCTGGGTGCCGAGCGCCGCCGTGATGTCTTTCAGGCCGTTGTGCCCGCCGCTGGAACCGCCCTTCTTCATCTTGACCGCGCCGGGCGCCAGGTCGAGCTCGTCGTGCACGACCAGCACGTCGTCTGGATTGATCTTGTAAAAGCGCGCCAGAGCACCCACCGATTGTCCGGAACGGTTCATATAGGTTTGCGGTTCGAGCAAAAACACTTCGTGGCCGGCCACCGAGGTTTTCGCCACGAAGGCGTTAAAGCGCGTCTCGCGCTGCAGGCGGCAACCGGGCAGGCTGTTGGCGAGGTTGTCGACCAGCCAGAAACCGGCATTGTGGCGGGTCTGTTCGTACTCGGGGCCGGGGTTGCCGAGGCCGACGATCAGGCGAATGGGCATGGTGTTCTAAATTATCAAAATGGAGTGCAAGGATAACAGACGATAAAAAACCCGCTGGGCGCAAGGCCAAGCGGGTTTTTCTCCAACACGCCGCCGCAGCGGCGCGCGAATGATTACTTCTTTTTGCCTTTGGCAGCTGGAGCAGCAGGTGCGGCTTCAGCGGTAGCAGCAGCGTCAGCCGCCACGTGGCCAGCTGGAACTGCAGCGGTAGCAACGGTTGGGTTCTTGCCGTGGGTGATCGCGGTCACGCCTTTTGGCAGGACCAGGTCAGCAACGTGGATCGAGTGACCAACATCGATGGTGGTCAGGTCGACGGTGATGAACTCTGGCAGATCGGTTGCCAGGCAGGACACTTCCAACTCTTGCAGCACGTGCGAGACGATAGCGCCGTGCAGTTTGACTGCTGGCGATACGTCGGCGTTCACGAAGTGCAGGGCGATTTTCTTGTGCAGCTTGCTGTTGGCATCGACGCGCTGGAAGTCAGCGTGCAGGACCAATTGCTTAAATGCGTGCATCTGGAAGTCGCGCAGCAGCACTGGCTGGGTTTTGCCGTCGATTTCCATTTCCAGGACCGAACCGTGGAACGCTTCTTTTTTCAGTGCGTGGTACAGAGCGTTGCCGTCCAGTTGGATCATGACCGGGGCTTCAGCGCCACCGTAGACGATACCTGGGGTTTGACCAGCGATACGCAGGCGGCGGCTCGCTCCGGACCCCTGCAGATTGCGATTGAATGCGATAACTTTCATGTGAAACTCCAAAAAGTGCGGGGCTTGATCGCCCTGCGGTGTGAGCGCCCCCGCGACCAGGGGCACTCGAAAACGGCCACGCTAGCGTGTCCGGAAAAATTGGTACTGAAATAAACTTCAGGGTGGCAGGGCCAGGAACGCTCGGTTCCCGCCTTGCCACCCTGCGAATCGGGTATGTCTGGCGACTGTATTTAGTCGATAAACAGCGACATCACCGAGTCGCCCTTGCTGATGCGCTTGAACGTTTCAGCGAGCAGCGGTGCGCAGGTCAGCTGGCGGATCTTGTCGCAAGCCAGGCCGGCGGCCGACAGGGGAATCGTGTCGGTGACAACCAGTTCATCGAGCGGCGAGGCCGAAATGCGGTCGATCGCGGGACCCGACAGCACCGGGTGCGTGCAATACGCCACCACTTTCTTGGCGCCGCGCTCTTTCAACACTTCGGCGGCCTTGGTCAGGGTGCCGGCGGTGTCGACCATGTCATCCATGATGACGCAGTTACGGCCTTCAACTTCACCGATGATGTTCATCACTTCCGACACGTTCGCCTTCGGGCGGCGCTTGTCGATGATGGCCAGGTCGCAGCCGAGGCGTTTTGCCAGGGCGCGTGCGCGCACCACGCCGCCGACGTCCGGCGAAACGACCAGCAGGTCGTCGTAATTGCGTTTTTGCAGGTCGCCCAGCAGAATCGGGGATGCGTAAATATTGTCAACCGGGATATCGAAGAAGCCCTGGATCTGGTCGGCGTGCAGATCCATGATCAGGACGCGCTCGACACCGGCTTTTTCCAGCATGTTGGCCACGACCTTGGCCGAGATGGCCACGCGCGCCGAACGCGGACGGCGGTCCTGGCGGGCATAACCAAAGTAAGGGATCGCTGCGGTGATGCGGCCGGCGGACGCGCGCTTCAAGGCGTCGACCATCAGGATGATTTCCATCAGGCTGTCGTTGGTCGGTGCGCAGGTCGATTGCAGGACAAAAACGTCTTTACCGCGGACATTCTCGTTAATTTCGACCATGACTTCGCCATCCGAGAACTTGGAGACGACAGCTTTGCCGAGAGGGATGCCCAGATTCTTTGCGACTCCTTCTGCCAGCGCAGGGTTAGCGTTGCCGGTAAAAACCATCAGGTTTTCGTAAGCCATGGGAGTCCCAAGAGGTAAGCGTTGATTTCTTTGAATGTCGCCGGACAGAACCGGCCGGCTGACGCTAAGCTAACAAGTGACTCGCGAGAGCGAGGCCACCGAGTCCGCCTGCTGGACGCTGACTTCGCATCGACAGACCAGGCAAAACGAATGGCAGGGGAACAAGGATTCGAACCTTGGTATGCTGGAATCAAAATCCAGTGCCTTAACCAGCTTGGCGATTCCCCTACGCAACTGACTGCTTGTCGTCACACTTGACATTTTATCGTCAAACACAACGCCAGGCCAAATTCTATTCTATAACCGCACTAACTTGCAACACCGTGTTGAGAGGATGATGCATCAGCGCTTTTGCTTTCCATGCGGTCCAGATGCCGGGCACTTGTTGAAGTACCGTGTCAGCGTCCATTTCGCTGGAAAACGCGCAAAACACACACGCTCCAGAGCCAGTCATCCTGGCATCACCGTGAGCCGAGAGCCAGTCGATCGCCTGTGCTACCGGCGGGAACAGACTCACTGCCACTGCTTGCAAATCATTTCTTCCGAACCCCGTCGAATCTGTTCGATTCATGGTGTGCCTGGAAAAGTCCGCTATTCTGACGGGTTTCGTGTCCCTTGTCAAATGCTCTGAGCAAAATATCGCTGCGGTGGGTACCGCGACCCCTGGTTCGATGACCACATACCAGCAATCGGGGGCCTGCACCGGCTGCAGCGCCTCGCCCACGCCTTCGGCAAAGGCGGTCTGGCCGAAGATGAAAAACGGAATGTCGGCGCCCAGCGGCAGGGCCAGCGCCATCAGTTCCTCGCGCGACAAGCCGGCCTCCCACAGGGCGTTGGCCACCATCAGCGCGGTGGCCGCGTCCGAGGAGCCGCCACCGAGCCCGCCACCCATCGGCAGGCGCTTGTCGATGGCCACGTCGATGCCGGGCGGCAGGTGGCCGTGGCGGCGCGCGTAGGCCGCTTGCAGCAGCAGCAGCGCGCGCACGATCAGGTCGCCCTGCTCCGGCACGCCCGGCACGTCCGTGGTGCGCACGATGCGCTCGTCGGCGCGCAGGTCGAAGTGCAGCACGTCGCCATGGTCGACCATCTGGAACACGGTTTGCAGCAGGTGGTAGCCGTCGGCGCGGCGCCCGTTCACGTGCAGGAAAAGATTAAGCTTGGCCGGGGCCGGGCAGTCATGCAGGCGGGTAGCGCGCATATCAGCCTTGCGGGTCGATCACGATGCGGATTTCCATCGCTTCCACGGTGGCGCTGGCAACCCTGGCGACGTCGATACGCTTGGGCACCGGCTTGGCCGCGTCCGGGTCTTGCCAGCTCACGAAGGTCAGGCGCCAGCCATCGGCGGTGGTGACCGTGTTGGCGGCCGGCGAGGCGGTAAAGCGCTGGCCGTCGGCGCCGGTGGCGTAGCCCTGCAGCCAGTCGCGCAAGCCCGACACGGGCAGCGACCAGCCGAGCGTTTGCGCGGTCAGGGTGTCGATGTCGCGCGCCACGCGCGGGGCGCGGTCGCCCTGGGTCAGGGTGGCCGAATCGGGCGTGACGCTGATGGTGGCGATGGTCTGGCCCAGCGGCGAAGCGAGGCTGACGTTGACCGCGGCGGGAGTCTGGTTCCAGGCGAACTTGCCCGTCAGGGTCTCGGTCTGGCCGTCTTTTTGGTAGTTCACGGTCAGGCGGCCATTCAGCTCGATGGCTTCGCGGTAGGCGGCCACGCTGGCCCTGGACAGGTTGGTGGGCGCGGTGACGCAGGCCGACAGCAGCGCGGCGCACGCCAGGGCAAGGAAGCGGGTTTTAGATCTGAGCATCATGGCAATCCGGCAGCGTAAGGGAGATGCGCGGCATTATGACCCATCACAGCTTGAGCTGCAGGCGCGCGAGCGTGCTCTTGAGCGTGTCGTTCTTGGGGTCCTTGGCACGCGCTTCGCGCCACAGCTGCTGGGCGTCGGATTTCTGGCCCTTGTGCCACAGCACTTCGCCCAGGTGCACGGCGATTTCGACATCGTTGCGCAAGGCGTAGGCGCGGCGCAGGTGCGCCTCGGCTTCGTTCAGGTTGCCCAGGCGGTACTGGACCCAGCCCATGCTGTCCATGATGAAGGGGTCGGACGGGGCCATTTTCAGGGCCTTGTCGATCAGCGCCAGCGCTTCGTCCAGGCGCACATTGCGCTCGGCCAGCGAGTAGCCCAGCGCATTGTAGGCGTGGTGGTTGTCGGGCGCCTGCGCGATCACCATGCGCAGGTTTTTTTCCATCACGTCGACGCGGCCGAGTTTTTCGGCCAGCAGCGCGAAGTCGTACAGCAAATCGGGGTTGGAGGGAAAGCGCGCCGCGCCCCGCTCCATCACCGCGTAAGCCTCTTCGATCTTGCCGGCGTCGCGCAGCACCTGGCTTTGCACCAGCACCACTTGCACCTGCTGGGCAGGCTCCTCGGCCTTGAGGGCGTCGAGGAAGGCGCGTGCGCCGTCCAGGTCGCCCTGCTTGCCCATCAGCTGGGCGCTGCGCAACTGCGCCGAGAACCAGGCCGGCGCGTCTTCCGGCTCGATTTTTTCCAGCCATGCGCGGGCGGCGCCAAGGTCGCCGCGCTCTTCGGCCAGCTGCGAGAGCATGATCAGCACCTTGGCGGGATCGCGCTCGTCGCCCGGGTTCTTGTCGAGCGCCGTGATGAAGCCGGCCAGGTAGGTTTCGGCCGCGGCCGGGTCGGACAGCTGCATCGACAGGATGCCGAGGGCGTACAGGGTGCCCGGATTGTCCGGCTGCTCCTTGAGCAGGGCAAGAAACTCCTTGCGCGCCGGCTCGTACTGCTTTTGCGTGACGAGGATGCGGGCCAGGGCCGCGCGCACTTCGCGCGCACCGGGATTGGCGGCGAGGAATTTGGCAAGCAAGGAACCGACGTCGCCCTGCTCGCCGCTGACCTGGGCCAGGGTCAGCACGGCGATTTCGGAATCGGGCTTGATGCGCAGCGCTTCCTGCGCATGGGCCAGCGCTTCGTCATTGGCGCCGCGCGCGTAGGCCGACTGCGCCAGCACCACGCGCGCCTCGCTCATCGCGATGTACGGCGCGAGCAGGCGCTCGAGCAGCGCGCCGGCGGCGGCCTTGTCCTTGGCGCGGGTGAGCAGTTGCTGGATCTGGTACATGGCCATGCCACGGTTGGCGGGCGCCGCATCGCGCAGGCGCGCCGCGAACAGCTCGCCCGCCTCGCCCAGGTCGTCGGCCATGACGGAAGCGGCGATGTAGTACTGGCCGGCTTCGTCGGATTCGGGCGCCAGTTCGCGCCACAGGCGGATCGCGGCCAGCGCTTCGCTGCCCTTCCGGGCCGCCTGCGCCATTTCGGCGGCGCGCTGGGCCAGGCGCGGGTCGCGCGTCTGCTGGGCCAGGGCCATCAGGGTCATGTACGGGCCCTGCCAGGTGCCGCCGCGAAATTCCAGCTCGGCCTTCATCAGCTTGTAGAGCATTTCCTTGCTCAGTGCCACGTGCGGCAGCTTCAGGTCCGCAGATGGCTCGTCCGGCGCGGACGCGCGTTCGCCTTCGGCCAGGACCTCGGCGGCCGGCGGCAGGGGTTCGGCCGTGGCGGCGGGCGCGGGGGCGTCCGCCTGGGCATCGGCCGCGGCGCCCGCCAGGGCGGGAGCGTGAGGCGTTGGCGCCACGGCGCACGCCGAGAGCAGTCCGGACAGGGTTACAATGACGAAAGCGTTTTTCAAGGTGGTTCCAGAATGACAGCGATTATTTCCGATTCTACGCCCAACGCCAGCTTCGCGTACGGGGCCGCACCGTCACAAACATAAATTTGCCTATCCGACATGCCTGAACTGCCCGAAGTCGAAGTCACCCGCCGCGGCGTCGCACCCCATATCGATGGCCGCATCGTCGATAGCGTCTTGACGCGCAGGGAGGGACTGCGCTGGCCGTTTCCGCCGGGTTTGTCCGATTTGCTGGCCGGACAGCGCATCCTGCACACGGGACGGCGCGGCAAATACTTGCTCATCGCCTTCGATCATGGCACCCTGATCATCCATCTGGGCATGTCCGGCCACCTGCGCGTGCTGCCGCCGGATACCGCAGTGAAGAAACACGACCATTTCGACCTCGTGGTCGAGGGCGACGCGGGGCGCCAGGTGCTGCGCATGAACGACCCGCGCCGCTTCGGCGCCGTGCTGTGGCACCCCGGCGATGATGGCGAACTCGACCAGCACATCCTGCTGCGCGGCCTCGGCGTCGAGCCGCTGGAAGCCGGTTTTTCGGGCGAATTGCTGTACCGCGAAACGCGCAGGCGCTCGGCGCCGATCAAGCAGGTGCTGCTGGCCGGCGACATCGTGGTGGGCGTGGGCAATATCTACGCGTGCGAGAGCCTGTTTCGGGCAGGAATCAGTCCGAAAACGCCGGCCGCGCGCATCGGCCGGGAACGCTACAACAGGCTGGCCGAGGCGATCCGCCTTATCCTTTCTGAGGCTATTGTGCAAGGAGGCAGCACTTTGCGTGACTTTATTGCTGTAAATGGGCAATCGGGCTATTTCCAACAGACATATTTCGTCTATGATCGTGCTGGAGTGCCTTGCCGCAACTGTGGGGCAGAGATTCGTCAGATCAAGCAGGGACAGCGGTCGACTTTTTATTGTGTACATTGTCAAAAATGACAATCGAGCAGGATTCGCAAGAACCTGTACGCGAGGGCAACGTGAGCATAATGGTGCAAGATTTTGAGCAGTACAGCGCATGGCGTCAGGACGTGGCCATGGCGCTGGAGAAGTATCAGATGTGGGTCAACGCGGCCGAGCTGGCCGACGCGGCAACGGAGCAGCGCATTGCGCGCGCGCTGGCGCGCCTGGCCGATGACCGGCTGTCGGTGGCGTTCGTGGCGGAATTTTCGCGCGGAAAATCCGAACTGATCAACGCGATTTTCTTTGCCGATTACGGCCAGCGCATCTTGCCGTCCGCGGCCGGCCGCACCACCATGTGCCCGACCGAGCTGATGTACGACCCGGCCTTCCCGCCGTGCATCCGCCTGCTGCCGATCGAAACGCGCGCCAGCAACCTGTCGACCAGCGACTACCGCGACGACCCCGCCGCCTGGACCGTGCTGCCGCTCGCGCTCGACGCCGGCGAGGAAATGCACGAGACCTTCAAGCAGGTCAGCATGACCAAGCATGTCAAGGTCGAGGAAGCGAAGCGCTACGGCCTGTTCGACGAGACCGACCCGGACGTCGCCGCCACCCTGGACGATAACGGCGAGATCGAAATTTCGCTGTGGCGCCACGCCATCATCAACTTCCCTCACCCGCTGCTCAAGCAAGGCCTGGTCATTCTCGACACGCCTGGCCTGAACGCGATCGGCACCGAGCCGGAACTGACCCTGAACCTGATTCCGAACGCGCACGCGGTGCTGTTCATCCTGGCCGCCGAAACGGGCGTGACCAAGAGCGACATCGAAGTGTGGCGCACGCACATCGGCGCCGGCGCCGGGCGCATCGTGGTCATGAACAAGATCGACGCGATGTGGGATGAACTCAAGACCGAGGCGGAAAACGACGCCGAGATCGAACGCCAGCAAACCACCGTGGCCCACATGCTGGCGCTCGAACCACGCCAGGTGTTCCCGGTGTCGGCGCAAAAGGCGCTGGTCGGCAAGATCAACGGCGACATGGCGCTGCTCGAGAAAAGCCGCCTGGGCGCGCTCGAAGCGGCCCTGTTCAACGAACTCATTCCGGCCAAGCAGGACATCATCCGCAAGCAGCTCTCGGACGACCTGAACGCCGTGGTCAGCATCCAGCAGGCGACCATCGGCGCGCGCATCCGCGACATCGTCGAACAGCTGCAGGAACTGAAAAGCCTGCGCGGAAAAAACCAGGGCGTGATCGCGCACATGATGCGCCGCGTCGAAGTCGAGAAGAAGGAATTCGACGGCAGCCTGTTCAAGCTGCAGGGCACGCGCGCCGTGTTCGCGCGCCTGTCGACGGAGCTGTACACCACGCTCGGCATGGACATCGTGCACAAGGAAATCGCCGCCGTGCGCGAAGCGATGGCGGCATCGCGCTTCGTCACCACCGGCATTCGCGGCCCGGTCAAGCACTTTTTCGACCAGGCGCGCGCCAATCTCGAGGTCTCGAACGGCAAGATCGCCGAGATCAGCGAGATGATGGAAATGATGTACCGCAAATTCGCCGCCGAACATGGCCTGAGCCTCGCGGTGCCGATGACGCTCTCGCTCGACAAATACCGCAAGGAAGTCGACGCCATCGAAGAGGTCTACGTCAAGCAGTTCGGCACCACGACCTTGCTCATCACCAGCCGCGATGCCGTGATCGAGCGCTTTTTCGACTCGATCGCCTCGCGCGTGCGGCGCAGCTACCGCGCGGCCAACGCCGACGTCGAGGCGTGGCTGAAGGTGATCATGTCGCCGCTCGAAGCCCAGATCCGCCAGCACAAGGACCAGCTCAAGCACCGCCTGGCGTCGATCCAGCGCATCCACGATGCGACCGACAGCCTGGAAACCAAGATCGAATCGTTCGAGGCGAGCCAGTTCGCGCTGGAGAAGGTCAAGGGGCGTCTGAACGATTTGGCGGGCAATGTGGACGCGGCCATGCAGCGCACCACCGCGGCGGCATTCGAAGCGGCTGCGTGAAAAGACTGACCGAGTTCGGGCAGCTGGAAGACCCTTCGTTTTCCGCTGCCGTCATCAACTGGCAGAAGTCGCACGGGCGCCACGCCCTGCCCTGGCAGAACACGCGCGACGCTTACCGCATCTGGCTCTCCGAGATCATGCTGCAGCAAACGCAGGTGGCCGCGGTACTGGCCTACTACGCGCGCTTCCTGGAGCGCTTCCCTACCCTGCACGACCTGGCAAGGGCGCCATCGGAAGATGTGATGGCGCAGTGGAGCGGCCTTGGCTACTACACGCGCGCGCGCAACCTGCACGCCTGCGCCAGGCGCGTGGTCGACGAATACGGCGGCGTGTTCCCGAGCGATCCGGCCCTGCTGGCCGATTTGCCCGGCATCGGACGTTCCACCGCGGCGGCCATTTCGGCTTTTTCGAGCGGCACGCGCGCCGCCATCCTGGACGGCAACGTCAAGCGCGTGTTCGCACGCGTGTTCGGCATCGATGAGTTTCCCGGCGTGAAAGCGGTCGAAGATGGCTTATGGCGGCGCGCGGAAGCGCTGCTGCCGCTTGAGGGCATCGAATCCTATACGCAGGGCTTGATGGACCTGGGCGCGACGCTGTGCACGCGCAGCAAGCCCGATTGCCCGCGCTGCCCGCTGCAGGACCGCTGCGTGGCCCACGCCACGGGACGCACCGCCGAACTGCCGGTGCGCAAACCGAAAAAGACCATCCCCGAGAAGCAGGCTGCCGTGCTGGTGGTGATCGAGGGCGGCCAGGTGCTGCTCGAACAGCGCGCGCAGAGCGGCATCTGGGGCGGGCTGATGTCGCTGCCGGAAGCCGACGGCCATGCCGTGCGCGGCGCGCTCGCCATCGACGCGGTGGCGCCGCTGGCGGGTGCCTTCGGTGAGGTGGAAGAGGTATCGGCGCTGCTGCCGCTGGTGCACGTGTTCACGCACTACCGGCTGCACATCGCACCGTTCCAGGTATCGCTGTCGCGGCGCGCGCCACTGGCGGCGCCGTATCTGTGGTGGGACCTGGCGCGCATCGACAGCGCACCGCTGCCGGCGCCGGTCAAGAAGCTGCTGCTGGACCTCTGCGCGCCTTCCCTGTTCCAATCCAATTAAAGATCGTCGAGCGAGAAGATGCGCCGGTGTTCGCGGATCGCGTAGCGGTCCGTCATGCCGGCGATGTAGTCGGCGATCTTGCGCGCCTGACGCGTGACGTCACCGCCGAGCTGGTAATCGGGCGGCAGCAGCACCGGTTCGGCCATGAAGGCGTCGAACAGCTCGCGCACGATGCGGCTCGCTTTCACGCGCATCCGGTTCACCTTGAAGTGGCGATACAGGTTGGCGCGCAAGAAGCGCTTCAGTTCCGTCGCATCCTTGCGCATCGGGTCGGAAAAGCGGATCAGCGGCCCGCTGGTGCGTACCGCGTCCACGTCGGCCGGCGCCGCTTCGGCCAGCAGCACGCCGGACGTTTCGATCAGGTCGTCGGCCAGCACCGTGATCAGGCGGCGCAAGGTTTCATAAATGGCGCGCCGGCCCGACAGGCCCGGATACGCCTTCTGCACATCGTGCCAGCGGCGCGCGAAGAAATCGACTTCCTCCAGCTGCGCAATGGTGATCAGGCCGGAACGCAGGCCGTCGTCGATATCGTGGCTGTTATACGCAATTTCGTCGGCCAGGTTGGTCAGCTGCGCTTCCAGCGAGGGCTCGGTGCGGTCGATGAAGCGCTGCGCCACGGGACCGAGCAGCCTGGCGTTGGCCAGCGAGCAGTGCTTGAGGATGCCCTCGCGCGTGTCGAACATCAGGTTCAGGCCATCGAAGGCGCCGTAGTGCTCTTCGAGTTCGTCGACCACGCGCAGGCTTTGCAGATTGTGCTCGAAGCCGCCGTGGTCCTGCATGCATTCGTTGAGCACATCCTGGCCCACGTGGCCGAACGGCGTGTGGCCCAGGTCGTGCGCCAGCGCGAGCGCTTCGACCAGGTCTTCGTTCAGGCGCAGGTTGCGCGCCATCGAGCGCCCGACCTGGGCCACTTCGAGACTGTGGGTGAGGCGCGTGCGGAACATGTCGCCCTCGTGATTGAGGAAGACCTGGGTCTTGTATTCGAGGCGGCGGAAGGCCGAGCAGTGGATGATGCGGTCGCGGTCGCGCTGGAACTGGCTGCGCGACGCGTGCGACGTTTCGGCATGGCGCCGGCCGCGCGCCGTCTCCGAGTGCACGGCGTACGGGGCGAGGTGGGCTTCGGGATGCATGTCAGCCGACGCAGGCAGCCAGGGTGGCCAGCAACTGCTCGCGCGGAGCGCTGGTGATGTTCGGGCTGCCGAGGGGTTTGAGCAGGATGAACTTGATGGCGCCGCCTTCGTTCTTCTTGTCGACTTCCATCAATTCGAGCCAGCGCTCGGTACCCAGGTCGGGAGCGACGGTCGGCAGGCCGGCCGCGCCGACCAGTGCGCGCATGCGCGCCACGGTGGCCGCGTCGACCAGGCCGAGGCGGTGCGACAGGTCGGCCGCCATGACCATGCCGCAGCCGACCGCTTCGCCGTGCAGCCAGGCGCCGTAGCCCATGCCCGCTTCGATCGCGTGGCCGAAGGTGTGGCCGAAGTTGAGGATGGCGCGCAGGCCGCCCTCGCGTTCATCCTGGCGCACCACGTCGGCCTTGATTTCGCAGGAGCGCGAAATGGCGTGCGCCAGCGCCTGCTGGTCGCGCGCCATCAGCTTGCCGATGTTCGCTTCGATCCAGTCGAAAAATTCGGCGTCGATGATGGCGCCATGCTTGATCACTTCGGCAAGACCGGCCGACAGTTCGCGCGGCGCCAGCGTGCCGAGCGACGCGGTATCGGCCAGCACGGCGCGCGGCTGGTAAAAGGCGCCGATCATGTTCTTGCCGAGCGGGTGGTTGATGCCGGTCTTGCCGCCGACCGAGGAGTCGACCTGCGAGAGCAGGGTGGTCGGCATCTGGACGAAGGGCACGCCGCGCATGTAGCTGGCGGCGGCATACCCGGTCAGGTCGCCGATCACGCCGCCGCCGAGCGCCACCATGGTGGTCTTGCGGTCGCATTTGTTGGCCAGCAGGGCGTCGAAGATGGTCATCAGGCTGTCCCAGTTCTTGAACTGTTCGCCGTCGGGCAGGACGATTTCGAGCACATCGCGCCCGGCGGCGCGCAGCGGCGCGGCCACGCGTTCGAGGTACAGCGGGGCCACGGTGGTGTTGGTGACAATGGCGACCTTGCGGCCGGCGATATGCCGCTCAAGCAGCGACGGGTCGGACAGCAGGTCGGCGCCGATGGTGATCGGGTAGCTGCGTTCGCCCAGGTCGACGTTGAGGAAAATCCGGGATTGTTCGGTAATCGATGGTTGCGATGGTTGCAAGGTGTGCATTTGGGGCCCGCGCCCTGTTCTCGCGGCGGCTGGGCCGAGCGCGGACAGTTGCGTCAGAATAGTTTGGACCATCGATTGTACGTTAGGTCGGCCCGTGTCGATCACCAGATCGGCAATCTCGCGGTACAGCGGCTCGCGCTGGGCCGTCAATTCTTCGAGTTTCTTGCGGGGGTCGGCCGTCTGGAGCAGCGGCCGGCTTTTGTCGTGGGTGGTGCGCAGCATGATGCTGTTGACGCTGGCGCGCAGGTAAACCACGCGGCCACGTTGTTTCAGGAAGGCACGGCTGGCGGGGTCGAGCACGGCCCCGCCGCCGGTGGCGAGGACGAGTCCGTCCTGCGCCGTGAGGTCACGGATGACCTCGGCCTCACGGCGCCGAAAACTCGCCTCGCCTTCGATTTCGAAAATCCACGGGATCGTGGCGCCGGTGCGGGCCTCGATCTCGTGATCGGAATCGATAAAGCGTTTACCTAGCTTCCTGGCAAGGATGCGGCCAATGGTTGTCTTGCCCGCGCCCATCAACCCTACCAGGAAGATATTTTCCGATTTCAATTATGGCTTAGCAACCGATTTGAAGATTTTCGAGGAGAACGCATTGCCGCGTGGCGTGGTGGTCCGGATCGAGAATTCGCCATCGACGCAGGTACTGTCGGCCTTGACGTTCACCGTGTGCTGCGTGCCTCCGATGCGGCTGGTGGCAGGCACCTTGCTTGGCGAAATGGCGCCCGGAACAACCCGGTCGACGTCGCTGGACTCAAGCGACGTACCGCTTGGCAGCGGGTTGTTGTTGACGTCGGCGATGCGGAAATAGATGAACTGGTTGCCGCAATCTTTGCCGGAAAGTCCCACAACTTCATATTCCTTGCCGTCCGCCGCGGTCCAGTCGCGCAGCTCGCCGCTGGTCGCATCCACGATCTGGCGGGTAAAGGTCGGCGTTTCACCGCTGAAGACGATTTCGGTCTCGCGCCAGATATAGTTGATGCCCCACTGACCATTGCCTGCGGTGGAGTAGACGGTACGGTTGTAAGGGAACGGCAAATCGAAGCGCGGCACATCGTACTTGCCGTCGAGCGTGCCGACGTTACCCTTTGGGTTGCCAAGAACGACAGGTTCAGTACCGGTGTCGAGGAAAGGGTCGCCCTGGTCGGTGTACGGTTCGCCCGAGCCGGGTTTGCAGTAATCGACCAGCGGACGGTATGGCGTACCCGGTTCAACCGGTTGCACCTGATCGAAATTGGTGCAGCTGTACTGGCCGTCGCCATTGGTGTCGGTAAAGTTTTCCACGCCCTGGACATAGGCAAGCACCGTGACACGGCCATTTGTAGGGCGGAATGCCTGGCTCTTGAAGTCGACCGTGCAACCGCCGCCCTTGGTGCGGCAACCGCCTATTTCCGAGGCTGCAATCGCACCGCCCTCGGTCACCAGATTGACAGCCGTGTCGTCCGAAATCGGATTGCCGTACTGGTCGGCCAACATCACGGTCACTTTCGCGATCGCATTGTCATAGTTCCAGCCCTCGATATTGTAGCTGTCGGCGCTGAGCGACATCGATTTCTGGATCGGCAGGCCGGTCGAAATGATCAGGCTGTCCGACAGGCCATTGATGGTGGTGCCATTGCGCGATGCCTGGGCAACGATGCGCACCGGCGTTGGAATGGTGCCCGAGGCCACGGTGGTGGTGACGTTACCCTGGGCATCCGAGGTTGCCTTGGTTGGCTGCACGATCAGGCCGCCGGTGCTGGTGGTCGTCTTGAAGGTCACGTCCACGCCCGGCAGGCCGATGCTGTTCTGGTCGAGCACGCGGAAGGTCAGGATGGCCGATTCCTTACGGCCCAAGCCGCCCGAACCGCGCAGGACGATCGAGCTGCCGTTCAAGTCCGAACCGACGAACTGGATGGTGCCGATGTTAGCCTTGCCCACATTGATCTTGATGGTCTGGCTGCTGGTGCCGAGCGTGACGGTGATGGTGTCGGTAACGCGCAGGCAGCCTTTATTGGTGTAAGTGACCAGTTGCTTGCCGTCCGCCAGCGAGCCGAGCACCAGCGATGCGGTGCCGTCGCCGGCGCACAGGGAATTGACGGCCAGGCCAGGCACGCTGGTGGCGCCAACGCCGCCGGTGGTAACCGGAATGGTCAGCACGGCCGTACCGAAAGCCGGCAGGATGTCGGTCTGCTCAGGGGTGAACTTGACTTCGCCCAGGGTCAGCGGAGCGGCGCCCACTTCCAGGTTGACCCCCGCTTCCGCAGTCTTGCCGCTGGCGACCACGGTGGCGGCGATGTTGACCGCGCCGGCGGCGGTGACGCTGGCCGGCTTGACCGTGATGATCGCTATGCCCGACGCATTGGTCAGGGCGGTGGCCGATTCCGGTGTGAACTGGAGCAGCTTGTCGTCGGTCTTGAATTTGACGACCTCGTTGACGGCAACGCTACCGTTGGCATTGACCACGGTGGCCCGGACCTGGCCGGTCTGGCCGCCCGAGAGGGTGGTGATCGGGGCGCCGGCGGCATCGACCAGTTGCAGCGTCATCTTCGGCTCGGTCGGCACAGGCGTTACCGTGCCTGGCGGGGTAGTGCCCGGGTTGGTGGTGCCCGGGTTGGTGGTCGAGGTTTGCCCGCCCGGGGAGCCCCCGCCGCCGCCGCATGCGGCCAGGGCCGTGGCCATGGAGACGCAGGTCAGCAGGCGAACGGGGTTCGCGAAAGCGCGTTGTAAATAAGTCGGCAGCATGTTAAGTCCTGATTAAATGTATTCGGGTGTTAGCGCGTCGACAGACGGTCTGCGACGATTTTGGGGGTAATGAAGACCAGCAGTTCGGTCTTGTTGTTGGTACGCGAGGTTTTCTTGAACAGATGGCCCACGACCGGCAGGTCGCCCAGCAGCGGCACCTTCTGAACCTGGCTGCTTTCGGTTTGCTGGTAAATACCGCCCAGCACGACCGTGCCGCCATTTTCGACCATCACCTTGGTTTGCACGTGCTGGGTGTTGATCGCAAAGCCGGCCCTGGTTTCTTCGCCCTTGGAATCCTTGTTGACGTTCACTTCCAGCACGACGTTGCCGTCAGGCGTAATCTGCGGCGTCACTTCCAGACGCAGATTGGCTTTTTTCCACTCGATCGAGGTGGCGCCGCTGCTGGTCGACTTTTCGTACGGCAGTTCGACACCCTGTTCGATCACGGCAACGTTCTTGTCTTCCGTAACCACGCGTGGGCTGGAAATGATCTTGCCCTTGCCGTCCGCTTCGAGTGCCGACAGTTCCAGGTTCAGGAAGCGGTTGGCGGCAGCCGAGAACAGGCTGGCGGCCAGCGTGGCGGCCGGGTTGCCGCCGATACTGGCGGCCGGCAGGTTCAGCAGGGTGGTATTGTTAAAGCTATCCTCCGTGTTCACGGCCTGGCCGGTGGTCTGGCCGACGCCGAGCATGTTGCCGCCAATGGCGACACGCTCGTTGCCGCGGTACGCATAGCCGGAATCGCCGCCGCGCCGGGTACGCAGGTCGGCAAAGCCAATCTTGGCGCCCAGGTTGCGGCTGAAGCCGTCGCTGGCTTCGACCAGGCGCGCTTCGATCAGCACTTGCCTGGAAGCGACGTCGGTCTTCTGGATCAGCTTGCGCAAGTCTTCCAGTTTCGAGGCGATGTCGGTAATGAACAGCTGATTGGTACGCGGTTCGATCACGGCGCTGCCGCGCTTGGACAGGATGCGGGTGCGATTCGAATCGGAGTCGGGCATTGGCGAACCGTCGGCGTTAAGACCGAACACGGTGCGGAACGCTTCCGCCTTCTGGTAGTTGAGCTGGAAGATTTCCGATTTCAGCGGCTCGAGATCGGCGATCTGGGCGCGCTGTTCGAGTTCCAGCTTTTCCTTGGTCAGCAGCTCATCCTTCGGCGCAATCCACAGCACCGAACCGTTCTTGCGCATGTCCAGGCCCTTGGCCTGCAGCACGACGTCAAGCGCGTGATCCCATGGCACTTCCTTCAGGCGCAGGGTCAGGTTGCCGCTGACCGAATCGCTGGTGATGATGTTCAGGCCCGAGATGTCGGCGATCGCCTGCAGGGCGGCGCGCACTTCCACGTTCTGGAAGTTGAACGAAATCTTTTCGCCGCGGTAGCCCTGGGTGCCCTGGGTCAGCTTGTTCGGATCTTCCTTGATCGGCTTGACGTCGATGACCAGCTGGGTATCGCTCTGGTACACGGTCTGTTCCCACAGGCCGCGCGCTTCCACGGTCATGCGTACATTGTCGCCCTGCGGCACGGTGGTGATCTGCGACACCGGAGTGCCGAAATCGGTCACGTCGAGACGGCGGCGCAGGGTTTCCGGCAAGCCGGTTTTCATGAAATCGACCACCACCGTGTTGCCAACCTGGCGCACGTCGACGGCCACCTGGCTGTTCGGCAGGTCGACCACGACCCGGCCTTCACCGTTGGCGCCGCGGCGGAAGTCGAGGTCGCGCAGGACCTGGCGCTTGCCGGCCTGGTCCGACGCCAGCGGCGCGGAGGAAGAGGAAGCGCCGTTGAGCACCGGCTTGCCGACGCTGTCGACGGCTTGCGCCACGCCGCCGGAACCGTCGATGGTGACGATGATCGACTTGCCGTCGATGGCGGTGGCGTAATTCAGCGGACGCTTCAGGTTCAGCACCAGGCGCGTGCGGGTGCCGGCCTGGACCACGTTAATGCCGCGCACGTCGGCCAGGTTCACGTCCTGGGCCGTCTTGCCGGTGGCATTGACCGTGGCGCCGAAATCGAGGGCGATGCGGGTCGGATTGGTGATCGAAAAGCCGATCGGCAGTTTGGTCGGGGCGGTTTTCATCGCCACGTTCACCACCACATTCGAGCCCTGCTGGTTGGCCGTGATCGATTCGATCGCGTTGTCTTGCGCCAGGGCATTGTTACCGCCAAGGGCCAGAGCCAGTAATGCGCCCATGCGGATCACCGCGCCCATGAGGGCGGTGCCATTCATTCTCAGTGCGATCATTTCTTCTCCTTACTTTCCTGCAATTCTAGCTTGGTGGGCCGTTCGATCCATTCGCCACCGGCGTCCTGGACGGTTTCCTTGATACTGATTGCTTCATCGTTCACGCCGGTGATGATGCCGAAATTCTGGCCCACCCGGTCGCCTGGCTTGACGTGGTACATGGTCTTGTCGATCTGTACCAGCGCATAGGTGACGCCTTTCGATTTCATGCTGCCCACCATCGACATGGTGTCGAGCGGGAAGGCCTCGAGCGGCTCCTTGCGGCGCGATTCGTCCGGCTTGAGCGGATTGTTGGCCCCGTTGGCGGCCCGCGCCAGCTCGGCCAGCAGCTTGTTCGGGTCGTACGGGTCGATTTCTCCGGCGGTGCTGTAGGCAAACGGGACGAAGGTTTTCGGTTCGGTCAGCGGCGGGACATCGACCTTGGTTTCCTTCTTGGTCTGCTCCATCCATGCATTGACTTCCTGGACATCGCTGTCGCCGCAGCCGGCCAGCAGGCCCGCGCAGATCAGCAGCGCGAGGCTGTTACGTGTGCAGTTCATTTACGCGGCCCCTTTGCCATCTTTGGCCTTCTTGTCGCGGTCAGCCTTGATCTTGCGCTGCGCGTTCGCTTCTTCGGGGTCGAGGTAGCGGAACGTCTTGGCGACCGCTTCGAGCACCAGGCCGCCATCCTTGTTGGTGGTCAGGGCCATATTGTTGAGCGTTACGATGCGCGGCAGGTTGGCCATGTCGCTGGCGAAGGCGCCAATGTCATGGTACGTGCCGGACACCCGGATATCGATCGGCAGTTCGGCGTAGTAATCGCGCACCACCACCTGGCCCGGCTTGAACAGGTCGAACGACAGGCCGCGGCCGACGCCGGCCTGGTTGATGTCCGACAGCAGGGCCGCCATTTCAGCCTTGCTCGGCAATTGCTTCTGCAGGCGCTCCACATACTGGTCCACCTGCGCCTTCTGGACGATCAGGGCCTCGAGGTTGATCGCCTGGGCGACCTTGGTCTTGTACTCGCCCTGCAGGCTCAGCTCGGTGGCGGCGAGCTGGTCGTACTCCTCGAACTGGGTGCTCCAGTACAGAAAGTGGCCGGCCGTGACGACCGCCGCAATGACGCCGATGCCGCACAGGATGCGCGGAGCGATCGGCCATTGTCCGGGCGGGCGGTCCCCCAGGTTCTGGAACTGGGAGCTGAGCGAGCCACCCAGCGATTTCAGGTCTATATTCATTCTCTCAATCCGTTCTGGCTAGGGGGCCGCGGTCGCGGGAACCGGTGAGCCGGGGGCGGCAGCAGTGGCGCCGGCGGCCGGTTTCTGGCCCGGCTTGAGCGCTTCATCCTTCTCGCGCTGACGCTTGATGTACAGGTTCAGCGAAAACTCGACGACTTTCTTGCCGGTTTTACTCTGCGCCAGTTGCACCGCGCGTACCTCGGTCAGGTCGGGACGCTCGAGCCATGGCGAATTGCCGGCGATATTGCGCAGCAATTCGGCAACCCGTTCCTGCGACTGGGCGAAGCCGCCCACGGTGACGCGCTGGCCATCCTGCTTGAACGACTTGAGGTAGACGCCCTGCGGAGTCTGCCTGACCAGTTCGTCGAGCAGATAGACCGGCTGGTTGCGGTCGCCCTGCAAGTCTTCGACCGCCTGCTGGCGTGCCTTGAGCGCTTCGATTTCCTGTTTCAGGGCGGCGATTTCGACAATTTTCTTGTCGAGTTCGACGATAGCCGATTTCAGCACGCCATTGCGTTCCTCCTGAATCGAGATGCGGCGCGCGTTGTAACCGCCGACCGCCATCACGACCAGCACGCCGATCACGGCCGACAAGGCCATCAGGGCGACGAAGGCGCTCTTCTTTTGCTTGCGCTTTTCTTCCCGGTGGGGAAGCAGGTTAATTCTGATCATCAGCCAAACCTCCGCAGGGCCAGCCCGCAGGCAACAAGGTAGGCGGGGGCCTCAGTGCGCAGTTGCTGCTCGCGCACGGACGGGCCCAGCGACATGCCTTTGAAAGGCGATACCACCGCGCTGGAAATTTTGGTACGGCTCGCCACGATGTCGAGCAAGCCCGGAATGAGCGCGCAGCCGCCGGCCAGGAACAGTTGATCGATCCGGGTGTAGGGCGTGGAGGTGTAGAAGAACTGGATCGCGCGGGTCACTTCGAGGGCGGCATTTTCGAGGAACGGGGCGAGCAGGTCGGCCTGGAAGTTGTCGGGCAGGTCGCCCGCTTTCTTCTTGGCGTCGGCTTCGTCGAACGACAGGCCGTACGAGCGCACGATATCCTGGGTCAGCTGGTTGCCGCCGAACGGTTGCTCGCGCTCGTAAATGGTTTCGCCGTTGAGCATGACCGAAATATGGGTGACCTGGGCGCCGATCTGGAACAGCGCCACGATCTGGCCTTCGGAACCCTTCATCTGCGACGTCACGCGTTCGAGCGCGGCGCGTGCCGCATACGATTCGATATCCATCACCACCGCGGTCAGGCCGGCCGCTTCGGCAATCGCCACGCGGTCCTCGACCTTTTCCTTGCGCGAGGCGGCCAGCATGACGTCGATGTCGTCGACCGAATTGGCAGCCGGTCCGATCACGTCGAAGTCGAGGCTGACCTCGTCGAGCGCGAAAGGAATGTACTGGCTCGCTTCGGACTCCACCTGCACTTCGAGCTGGTCTTCGGACATGCCGGCCGGCAGGATGATCTTTTTCGTGATCACCGAGGCCGGCGGCATGCCGAGCGCAACGAGCTTGACGCGGGTACCGCTTTTCTTCCAGACGCGGCGCACCGCCTCCGATACCTGCTCGATATTTTCGATGTTTCCGTCGACGACCGCACCACGCGGGAACGGTTCGGACGCGTAGCGTTCGAGACGCAGCTCGTTTTTGCCGACCACGACCAGCTCAACCAGCCGGACGCCGGACGTGCTGATGTCCAGGCCGAGCAGAGGCGGGCTGGATTGACCGAACAAGGAACCTAAATTGACCATCAAGACCGTACTCCCTTACCTACCTATAATCAATGCTTACGCTGCAAAACGGGCCTTGCAGAACCAAAAATGAAAGTGCCCGACGCGGGGAATTTGTTACAAAACCGCCATTTAGCATCCATACATAAGGCAGTACATTAAATCGTAGCAATAAGCGTGATCCCATGTAAAGGTATTTCTGTTTTGAAATTTTATGCCTGTGGGCTGGAATGCGACACTCTGTGAACTATGGGTCATCACAGTTGTTCGGCGGTCACAAATGTTCCGAAAGGCAAGTAGTTGGCGATGTGCCGTAGCGAGTGGCGGTGCATTATAATGAGGGGCACCCATAAAGCGAAAGATTCGACCCGCATGAGCTCTTCCAAGCCGGACGCCAGCCCCACTTCCCCGTCGCGCCCTGCCCGCGCGCGCTCGCCCAAGCGACTGTTGTTAATTGTCCTCGGCAGCCTGACCGGCACGGCCCTGATCGGCTTGCTGGTCGTGGTGTTCGCGCTGGCCATGGCCTACCCGAATCTGCCCCCGCTCGACACGCTGACCGACTACCGCCCGAAGATGCCCTTGCGGATTTTTTCGGCCGATAATGTGCTGATCGGCGAGTTCGGCGAAGAACGGCGCAACCTGGTGCACATCAAGGATATTCCCGAGGTCATGAAGAAGGCGGTGCTGGCGATCGAAGACGACCGCTTCTACCAGCACGGCGGGGTCGACTACACCGGCATCCTGCGCGCGGCCTTGCACAACGCCACCGGCGGCGCCAAGCAGGGCGCCTCGACCATCACCCAGCAGGTGGCGCGCAATTTCTTCCTGTCGAGCGAGCAGACGCTCAAGCGCAAGGCGTATGAAGTGCTGCTGGCCTGGAAGATCGAGCAAAACCTGACCAAGGACCAGATCCTCGAGGTCTACATGAACCAGATCTACCTGGGCCAGCGCGCCTACGGCTTCGCTTCGGCGGCCCAGATCTACTTCGGCAAGAACCTGAAAGACATCACCGTGGCCGAGGCCGCGATGCTGGCCGGCTTGCCGAAGGCGCCGTCGGCCTACAACCCGGTGGTCAACCCCAAGCGCGCGCGCACGCGCCAGCAATACATCCTGCAGCGCATGCACATGCTGGGCTACATCACCACGCCCCAGTTCGACACCGCCAAGGCCGAGACGCTGCGCATCAAGACCGACAGCAGCGAATTCGGCGTGCACGCCGAATACGTGGCCGAAATGGCGCGCCAGCTGGTGTACGAACAGTTCAAGGAAGAAACCTATACGCGCGGCCTGAACGTGTTTACCACCATCACCAAGGCCGACCAGGATGCGGCTTACCTGGCCCTGCGCCGCGGCGTGATGGAGTACGAGCGGCGCCACCCTTACCGCGGCCCGGAATCGTATATCGAGATCCCGCAAGCGAAGGAAGAAGCCGATGAAGCGATCGAAAACGCACTGGCCGAGCACCCCGACAGCGACGACATCATCGCCGCCATGGTGCTGCAGGCGTCGCCCACCGGCATCACCGCCGTGACGGCCTCGGGCGAGGAAGTCAAGATCAGCGGTACCGGCCTGGCATTCGCCCAGAACTGGCTCTCGAGCAAGGCCGCGGCCAACCGGCGCGTCAAGCGCGGTGCGGTGATCCGCATCAGCCAGGATGGCGGGACGGCCTGGTCGGTCACGCAGATGCCGGAAGTGCAGTCGGCCTTCGTGGCGGCCGACGCCACCGATGGCGCGATCCGCGCGCTGGTGGGCGGCTTCGACTACAACCGCAACAAGTTCAATCACGTCACGCAAGCCTGGCGCCAGCCCGGTTCCTCGTTCAAGCCGTTCATCTACTCGGCCTCGCTCGAACGCGGCCTGTCGCCGGCGACCATCATCAACGATGCCCCGATCTCGTTCGACGCCGGCCAGACCGGCGGCCAGGCGTGGGAACCGAAAAATTACGACAACAAGTACGAAGGGCCGATGACCATGCGGCGCGGGCTGACCAAGTCGAAGAACATGATTTCGATCCGCATCCTCAACAAGATCGGCGCCAAGTACGGCCAGGAATACACGACCCGCTTCGGCTTCGAGCCCGAGAAGAACCCGCCCTACCTGACCCTGGCGCTCGGTGCGGGCTCGACCACGCCGCTGCAGCTGGCCGGCGCCTACGCCGTGTTCGCCAACGGCGGTTTCCGGGTCAGCCCCTACCTGATCTCGAAGGTCACCGACAGCAGCGGCAAGATCCTGTCGCAAGCGACGCCCGACAAGTCGGGCGACGAAGCGAACCGGGTGATCGATGCGCGCAATGCCTTCCTGGTCGACAGCATGCTCAAGGATGTGGTGCGCTTCGGCACGGCCACCAAGGCCCTGTCGCTCAAGCGCACCGACATTTCCGGCAAGACCGGCACCACCAACGACTCGATCGATGCCTGGTTCGCCGGCTACACCCCGAAACTGGTGGGGGTTGCGTGGATCGGCTACGACCAGCCGAAAAACCTGGGCAACAAGGAAACCGGCGGCGGGCTGGCCCTGCCGATCTGGATCGGCTACATGCAAAAGGCGCTCAAGGGCGTGCCGAACGACGAGCGGGCGGTGCCCGAGGGGCTGGTGATGGCGGGCGACGACTATTACTATGTCGAGAATCCGCCCGGCACGGGAGTGCAGAGCCTCGACATCGGCGCGCGCGGCACGCCGGCCGAGGAAAAGGTCAAGGACGCGGTCAAGAACGAATTGTTCTGACGCAGGCAAGATAAACCGGGGTCAGACCCCGGCCGGCATTGTGGAACCGGGGTCAGACCCCGGCAAGATAAACCGGGGTCAGACCCCAACCGGCAACACCGGGGTCTGACCCCGGTTTATCTTGCCGTCAGAGCGTGACGCGGGCGCCGCCCTGGGCGCTGGCCAGGTCCGACAGCGCGGCGAACAGTTCGCTGCCGTCGCGCGTGTTGATCCAGGCGCCGTCGACGCGCTTGTAGTGGAAGCCGCCCGATTTGGCCGCCACCCACAGTTCCTGCATCGGCGCCTGGCTGTTGACGATGATCTTGCTGCCGTTGTCGATGAACTCGATCTCCAGCACGTTGCCGCTGCGCTTGCACTCGACATCGATGACATCCTCGTCGTTCAGCCGGTCCATCGCCTCTTCGATCTTGTTCAGGGTCGTTTCGGCCAGGTCCAAAAATTCTTTTTCGCTCATGCTACACTCCAAGGTCTGCCAATCAAACCGTGATTCTAATCGTGAAGTCTTCATCTGCGCTCAATATCGGCATCGCCGCCGTGGTCTTTGGCTTGCTGGCAGGCTGCGGCCAGACCGGTCCGCTATACCTGCCCAAGCCGCCCGCCAAGCCCGCCGTACCCGCCAACCCAGCCGCCGCTCTGCCGACCACGCCGCCCCCACCCTCTTCTCCCGCTGCCCAATAAACCATGCCGCATTTCTTTCACCTGGACGGCGTCCTGCACGCCGAACGCACCCCCCTGTCCCGCATCGCTGAACAGTTCGGCACGCCGACCTATGTGTATTCAAAAGCGGCGCTGCTGGAGAATTTCGACGCCTTCGCCGCCGCCTGCGCCGGGCGCGATGCGCTGGTCTGCTATGCGATGAAAGCCAATTCCAACCTGGCCATCCTCGACCTGCTGGCGCGCCGCGGCGCCGGCTTCGACATCGTCTCGGGCGGCGAACTGCTGCGCGTGATCGCCGCCGGCGGCGATCCGGCCAAGGTGATTTTTTCGGGCGTCGGCAAGACCGCCTGCGAAATGCGCCTGGCGCTGTCGCACGATATCCTGTGCTTTAACGTCGAATCGATTCCCGAGCTGCACCGCTTGAACGAGGTGGCCGGCGCCATGGGCAAGCAGGCGCGCGTATCGCTGCGCGTGAATCCGAACGTGGATGCCAAGACCCATCCGTACATCGCCACCGGCCTGAAAGCGAACAAATTCGGCGTGGCCTTCGACGACGCGCTGGCCACCTACCGCACTGCCGCCAGCCTGCCGCACCTGACCCCGGTCGGGATCGATTGCCACATCGGCTCGCAGCTGCTGGACGACGCCCCCCTGCTCGAAGCGCTCGACAAGCTGATCGAACTGGTCGACGCGCTCGGCGCCGAAGGCATCGTGCTCGACCATCTGGACATGGGCGGCGGCATCGGCATCAACTACGGCGCCGCGGGCGACGCGCCGCCGGTGCCGGTGGGCGACTACCTGGGACGCGTGTTCGCGCGCATCGATGCCTGGCGCGCGGCGCACTACGGCGGCGCCCCGATCAAGGTGATTTTCGAGCCGGGCCGCGCCATCGTGGGCGATACCGGCGTGCTGCTGACCCGCGTCGAATTCCTGAAACCGGGCGCCGAAAAGAATTTCTGCATTGTCGACGCGGCCATGAACGACCTGATGCGCCCGGCCCTGTACCAGGCCTGGATGGATGTGCAGCAAGTGCAGGCGGGCACGCAGCCGGCCGTGAGCTACGACGTGGTCGGCCCCGTGTGCGAGTCGGGCGACTGGCTGGCGCGCGAGCGCGAACTGAGCGTGGCGCAGGGCGACTTGCTGGCCATCATGCAGGCCGGCGCCTACGGTTTTACGATGTCGTCGAACTACAACACGCGCGGCCGCGCCGCCGAGGTGATGGTCGACGGCGACACGGTGCACCTGGTGCGCCGGCGCGAAGAACCAGCCGAGCTGTTCGCACTGGAATCGATGCTCAAGTAAGCCAGGACGCGGTGCGCTCAGGCGGGCGCCGCGTCATCGCCGAATAGCTCCGGCAAGCTGGGCGAGTCGATACTGCGCCCGATCCAGCCTTCCAGTTCTGCCTGCGTGGCTCGCTCGATACGTTGCGCAGTCAGTTCCGGGACGTCGCCGAACCTGACGCGCAACAGACTTTTGAGCGCACCACGCAGTGCAATGACCTGTCCTTCCGCCTGTCCTTTCGCTATGCCTTCCGCGACGCCTTCTGCCTTACCTTGCGCGCACCCCTTTTGAAAGCCGAGCTCCTCGAACTCCTCGGCCCAGGTGTCAAGCTTACCTTTCATGTCATCACCCTCCTCCACACTGTCAGCCACCAACAATGCCCGTTCGCTGGCTCCGCGCGCCAGCAGAGCGTTGATCCACACCTGAACCGAGCGCCGCAGGCTGGACTGGGGCGCATCGGCAAACCACGTCGTCAGCGCAGGCAAGACCTGGTATAAGACATCGGGACCGGCTGAAAGTTCAAGCCGGAACAGCAGCGCCAGCAAGCTGGCATTCGCTTCCAGCGCCGTCCGGTCCATGCGCTGCTGGTCGATCAGCACATAGCGCTGGGATGGCTGGAGCGCCGCCAGCTCGGCGGGCGCTTGCATGAGGAGCCCGGCCAGCTCCATGCTGGCGCTCCAGCGCGGCAAGCCGTTGTAGAACACCAGCGGCAGCACCGGCGGCAACAGCAGGCCCGGCGATAATTCGTGGCCCTTGACCAGATCCTGGTACAGCAGGCCGATGTAGGTCTGCATGCGCAGCGCCATCCAGCGGTCCACGCCGGACTGGCATTCCAGGAGGATGTACACGTAAAGAAACTCGTCGCCCAGCCGCACGCGCCAGACGACGTCATCCTGGCGGGCCGACAGGCGTTCGCTCACATACGCCGGATTGACCCGCTCGAAGGCCGACAGCGCAACGTCATCGAGCAGCTTGAAGGAAGTAAAGTCCGTGATCAGTTCGCGCACCAGTTCCGGGTGGGCGAACAGCGAACGGTATCCGAGGTCGTGAGGGGCGTGAGGGGCGGGCATGGGGCATTGTAGCGAGCGCCCCTGCCCTGCATTTGCGCTGGCTCAGGCGCGCGCGGCGGCGGCCTTCTGGCGGCTCCATACTATCCGCAGCCCCAGCAGCACGGCCACGATGGCGCCGACAATCAGCGGCTCGGTGAAGTTGTTCTTGCCGGCTTTCATCCACCAGAAATGCAGGATCGCCAGCGGCGCGATCAGGTAGATGAGCCGGTGCAGCCACTGCCAGCGCTTGCCGCCGAGGCGCTTGATCATGCCGTTGGTGCTGGTCACGGCCAGCGGAATGAGCAGCACGAAGGCGATGAAGCCGACCGTGATGAAGGGCCGCTTGATGACGTCCCGGAACATTTCCGCCAGATCGAAAAAATGGTCGAACCAGAGGAAGGTGAGGAAATGCAGGCAGCCGTAGAAAAAGGTGAACAGCCCCGCCATGCGGCGCAGCCTGACCAGCCAGTTCCAGCCCGTCAGGCGCCGCAGGGGCGTGAGCGCCAGGGTGATGCACAGCATGTACAGCACCCAGTCGCCGGTGCCGCGCGTAATGAATTCGAGCGGCTCGACCAGCTGCCCGCTGACAGTCAGGTACGCCATGCGCGCCAGCGGCACCAGCGCCAGTGCGAACAGCGCGGCCTTGATGGCAAATAACTGCCTGGAACCGGGATTGAAGGCCATCGTGCTTAGAAATTTTTCTTCAGGTCAAGGCCACTGTACAGGGACGCCACGTCGCCATAGCCGTTAAACATGAGCGTCTTGCGTTTTTTCTGGAAGAAGCCGTCTTCGCCGATGCGGCGCTCGCTGGCCTGCGACCAGCGCGGGTGGTCGACCTCGGGATTGACGTTGGAATAAAAGCCGTACTCGGACGGCGCCGATACATTCCACGCGGTGCGCGGCTGGTCCTTGACGAAGCGGATCTTGACGATCGACTTGGCCGACTTGAAACCGTATTTCCAGGGCACCACCAGACGCACCGGGGCGCCGTTCTGGTTCGGCAAGGTCTGCCCGTACATGCCCAGGGTCAGCAAGGTCAGCGGATGATTGGCTTCATCGATGCGCAAGCCCTCCACGTACGGCCAGTTGAGCACGCGGCTGCTCACGCCCGGCATCTGCGCCTTGTCGGCCAGGGTGACGAATTCGACGTATTTGGCGTTGCCGGTCGGCTCGACTTTCTTGATCAGCTCGGAGAGCGAATAGCCGACCCACGGAATCACCATCGACCAGCCTTCCACGCAGCGCAGCCGGTAGATGCGCTCTTCCAGCGGCGCCAGCTTGAGCAGCGCATCGAGGTCGAGCGTCATCGGCTTTTTGACTTCGCCTTCGATCGTTACCGTCCAGGGACGCGTCTTGAGCGTATGCGCGTTCTGGGCCGGATCGGACTTGTCGAGGCCGAATTCGTAGAAGTTGTTGTAGGTCGACGCATCCTTGAACGGGGTCTGCTTGTCGAGCGCGGCGTAGGCCGGATTGAGCTTGCCGACCAGCTTTTGCGCCGGCGCGGCCGCCGCGAACGCTTCGCGGTTGGCCATTTCCCACAAGGCGCCGCCGGCGACGGCGCCGGCCGCCATCCGGGCGATGAAACGGCGGCGCGATTCGTAGACCGCCTGCGGCGTGATGTCGGATGAAAACGGCAGGTCGATACCGTTGGGGCTACGTTTGATCAGCATGGGCGTCTTTCGGCAAAATCAGATGGTTTCAGCTTGGTTCCTGCAAGGATGTCCAACCTTACACCATCTCGCCGTTTTCAGCCCGCCCTACTTGAGCAATTAAAGTTTGCCATAAGAATGCAAGCCGGACAGGAACATATTCACGCCCAGGAAGGCGAAGGTCGTCACCAAGAGGCCGATCAGGGCCCACCAGGCCGCCACGCGGCCGCGCAGGCCGGTCATGAGGCGCATGTGCAGCCAGGCCGCGTAATTGAGCCAGACGATCAGGGCCCAGGTTTCCTTCGGGTCCCACGACCAGTAGCCGCCCCAGGCTTCGGCCGCCCACAGGGCGCCCAGGATGGTGGCGACCGTGAAGAAGGCGAAACCGACCGAGATCGCCTTGTACATGATGTCGTCGAGCACTTCCAGCGCCGGCAGGCGGTCTTCCAGGTAGCCATGCGACTTGATCAGGTAAGCCGAACCGACCATGGCCGCCAGCGCAAAGGTGCCGTAGCCGATGAAGTTGGCCGGCACGTGGATTTTCATCCACCAGCTCTGCAGGGCCGGCACCAGCGGCTGGATGTCGGCGGCATCGCGCGAGCCTGCGTACCACAGCAGGAAGCCGACCGCGGCACCGATGATCAGCATCACGAAGGCGCCCAGCTGGCGCGTGGCGTAATGTTGTTCGTAGTACAGATAAAACATGGCCGTGATCATCGAAAACAGGATGAACACTTCATACAGGTTCGAGACCGGAATATGGCCGACGTCGGCGCCGATCAGGTACGACTCGTACCAGCGCACCATCATGCCGGTCCAGCCGAGTACCACGGCGGCCCAGCACAGCTTGGAGCCGACCGAGGAACCGAAGTTCGAGCGGCTGAGCAGGCCGACCCAGTAGAACACGGTGGAAAACAGGAACAGCGCGCTCATCCACAAGATGGCGGACTGGCTCGACAGCATGTATTTCAGGAAGAAATTCTTGTTCGCTGCCTCGAGAGAGCCGTCGTACAGGCCGATGGCCGCGAAGGCCAGCAAGGCCACCACCGGAATGAGCCAGCGTACCGGTTTCCAGTGCCAGCCGAGGGCGGCAAAGGTGGGCGCGGTCAGGACCAGGATCACCTTTTCATAGATATCCATATAGGCGCCGTAGCGGTTCAGCGCGAACAGGGCCGCGCCCATCAGCACGGCGGCGAAGGCCCAGTCGAACAGGTCGAGACGCTTGAAATAGCCGGGGGCCTGGCGGTAGGTCTGCGCTTGCGATGCTTGTGCTGCTTGTGCTGCTTGGGATGCTTCCATCTTGTTCTCCAGTACTGCTGACACTGTTGGTACAGCTTACGCCAACTGCGGCAGCTTGGCTTTCAGATCGTTAAATTCGTGCTCGAAATCAAGCGTCTTGCGCTGCGTGCTCATCGCCATCAGCGCGTGCGCCGGGCCGCCATCGGCGCCGTCGCGCACCCAGATCCACAGGCGCCGCTCGCGGATGTAGAACATGGCGAACACGCCCAGCACCAGGAACACGCAGCCGAGATAGACCACGGCCTTGCCCGGCGAGCGCGTCACCTGCAGCACCGATGCCTTGACCTCGACGAATTCGTCGAGCTGCAGATACACGGGGGCGCCGTAGAAGAAGCTGTCGGACAGGGCGTTGGTGGCCAGTTGCAGGAAGCGCGCATGGGTGTCGTCGCCGGCCATCGGCGGCAGGCCATCCTTGTCGCGCGCGGCCTGCCACAGTTCCCAGAGGGTGCCGTTGAGGATCTTCATGAAGATATCGGCGGCCTTTTCCTGCTCGGCGGCGGGAATTTTTTCCAGGAAGCGCGACACCGCCACGTAACCGCCCTGCTTGCCGTCGCCGGCGAAGATGGACAGGCTCTTCGAGGATGAATCCTGCAGCTGGCGCGCCAGCGTGGCCGCCGGGGTGTTGCTGGCGGCCGGCATGGCACGGCGCGCATAGCGTTCGGCGGCCAGCTCGCGCAGGGCCGGATCGGCCAGGGCGGCGCGCAGGCGCATCCATTCCTTGACCGTGTGCGCTTCGTCGGACGGAATGCGCAGGTAGCTGAACGGATCGTTGGGCGAGGCGCGCACGCCCGCCAGGAACACTTCGGCGCCATCGACCGTCACCGGCTGCATGTAGTTCTGGTATTCGCGGGCCTGGCCGGTCTTGTCGCGCAGCTTGTACTGCACGCTCGGACCGACGTTCTTCAAGTCCTTGTTATTGGCGTTCTTGCCGGCCGAACCCGAAAACTTCGACAGCGTCGCGGCGAACTCCTGGTTCAGGCTCTGGCCCTTGGTCACCGCGCGCACATCCTGGTTGCCGGCCGTGTTTTCGACGTTGAACGGCCGGAAACCGCTCCACTCGACCGTGTATTGCTCGCCGCCGCGCGTCAGCGGCGTGGAAGCGTTCACTTCGCCATCCATGGCGAAGGAGGCGGTGTCGGTGCCGCTCATCGGGTAGCCCAGCATCTTGAGCTTGGTGCCGCCATCTTCGAAGCTCGACTGGTACACCGCCACCCCCTTGTAGATCAGCGGTTCATTGACCTTGATCGTGGCCGGGAAGGTCTTGCCGGTTTCGTGGTCGCGGATCACGACTTCGCTGGCGAACAGCTTGGGCATGCCGGTCGAATAAAAATCGATGATGAAGCGCTTGAGCTCGATCGTGAACGGCAGCGGCTGCAGCAGCGAGCCGTCCGGACGTGGAATGATGGCGATATCGCTCGACTGGCCTTCGGGGATGAGGGTATTGCCGCGGTAAGTCGGGTTGCTCAGGCTCAGGCGGTTCTCGGCGGGAATCTGCGAAATCAGGCCGCCACCCACGAAGGGCTTCTTGCCCAGGAACCATTCCTGGAACTGGATCGGAATGTCCGAATCGAGCATGCCGCCGACCAGGATGATGATGATCGAGCTGTGCGCGAAGATATAGCCGAACTTGTTGGCCGCGCCCTTCCTGGCCGCGACCAGGGTGCCCTTATCCTTTTCCACGATCTTGGTCGCATAGCCGGCGTCGGCCAGGCGCGCGGCGCTCTGGCGGGCAAGCTCGGCGCGCGAGAGCGGCGCGCTCCATTCGGTCTTGTGGTGAAAGTTGCGCAGCGACGTTTCGCGCACGTTTTCACGCCAGCTGCGCATGTCCTTGATCATTTTCGGCGCGTTGCGCACGATGCACAGCGAGGTCGAGATGATCAGGAACACCAGGATCAGCAGGAACCACCAGGCCGAATACACCGCGTACAGGCCGAGCTTGTTGAACACATCGAACCAGAACGGACCGAACTGGTTGACGTAATTAGGCATGGGCTGGTTTTGCGTCAGGACCGTACCGATCATCGAGGCAATCGCGATGATGGTGAGCATGCTGATGGCAAAGCGCATCGACGAGACCAGCTCGACGGCCTCGTCCAGGATGGGGCGGCGCGTGTTCAGAACAATTCCGGTGGTGCTCATTCTCTACAGATCCCTATGTGCAGGCACGACATAACCCGCGAGGATACCAACAAAAAGGGCAGCCCGCTTGCGCGCCGCCGCCCTCTGATTTCTTTGGCAGGCCCGCGCCTGGCGGCGCGCTGCCGGTACCGCTTATTTCAAGCCGGCGATGTAATCGGCGACGGCTTCCATTTCCTTGGTCGACATGCGCTGCGCCAGGGTGGTCATCTGGACGCTGTTTTCGCGCTTGCCTTCCTTGAAAGCTTGCAACTGCAAGACCGTGTAGGCCTGGTGCTGGCCGGCCAGGCGCGGGAATTGCGCCGGGATGCCGTTGCCGTTGGCGCCGTGGCAGCTGGCGCAGGCGGCCACGCCGGTGGCAGGAATGCCGCCGCGATAGATTTGCTTGCCCAGCAGGATGGTGTCCTTGTTCTTGGCAGCGCCCGGTTTTGGTTTCTGGACCGCGAGATAGGCCGCGATGTTTTTCTTTTCGTCTTCCGACAGCATCTTGGCGTACATGGTCATCACGGCCTGCTTGCGCTTGGGCGTGGTGAAATCGATCAGTTGCTTGTGGGTATAAGCGTCGAACTGGCCGGCCAGCTTGGGATTGTCGGCGATGGTCGAATTGCCGGCCGCACCGTGGCAGGAGACGCAGGCGGGCAAGCCGCGCGCGGCATCGCCGTTGTCGTACAGGGTCGCGCCTTTGGCGGCGTCGGCCTTGGCTGGGGCGGGTGCATGCTCGGCAGCGGACACGAGGCCCGATACGGCAAAGGTAGCCACCAGCAAGGATTTCACAAACGCCGCTCCGGCGGCCGGTAAAAACGCACGATTCATTCAAACACCCTGAGACAAGTCGAAAATTGGTTTTGTTGAGAAATTCCGGACCAAACCTGCGCCGGAAATTCGGTTCTAATGTAGTGCAAACGATCTTGTGTGCTCGCCATGGCTTTTGCGTGACAACAATTCGTAACCCCTTATTGTACAATAGCTTTCTCGCGTTATCGCCCCTCTTGTTGCATTTTCTGCCCATCCCATGTCCAAACTCTGGCAAGCCCGTTTCTTCACGACCGTCAACCAACTGCGCGATCTGCCCAATACGCAGGCACCGGAAATCGCCTTCGCCGGGCGTTCCAACGCAGGGAAGTCGACCGCCATTAACATTCTGACAAATCAGAAAGGCCTCGCGTTCGCATCCAAAACGCCGGGCCGCACCCAGCACATCAATTATTTTTCGATCGGTGGCGCCCACGTCGGGCAACACCGCAAGGATGCCACCATCGTCGAGGAAATCGAGGCGCTGCTGGTCGACTTGCCCGGCTACGGCTATGCCGAAGTGTCCGGTTCGGCCAAGCTGCACTGGCAAAAGCTGCTGGGCGACTACGTCCAGCGCCGCGACCAGCTCGCCGCACTGGTGCTGATCATGGATTCGCGCCGTCCGTTCACCGAACTGGACGTGCAGATGCTCGAATGGTTCGCCCCGACCGGCAAACCGATCCACTGCATCCTGACCAAGGCCGACAAGCTCAACCGCAACGAATCGACGAATGCCTTGCGCCAGGCGCGCATGATGCTCGAAAGCTATGTCGACGAGGATGGCGAAGGCTTCCCGTTCACGGTGCAACTGTTCTCGGCGCTCAAGCGCGTCGGCATCGAGGAAGCCAACGACAAGATCATCGACCTGCTGGGCCTGACGCCGATCGAGACCGATCCCGACACGCCGCTGGTCGACCCGGTCGACAGCGACGACTAAGTGTGTTGATTACCTGATTTTTTGTTCACTCGGAAAACAACGATGTCCACCATTCCAGTGCAGTTCCCCGCCACGCGCATGCGCCGCATGCGGCGCGACCCGTTTTCACGCGCCATGGTTCGCGAAAACACGATCACCTCGTCCGACCTGATTTATCCGGTCTTCATCGTCGATGGCGCCAACCAGCGCCAGCCGATCTCGGCGATGCCGGGCATCGAGCGTCTCTCGGTCGACCTGCTGCTGCAGGTGGCCGAGGAATGCGTCAGCCTCGGCATTCCGGTGCTGGCCCTGTTTCCGTCGATCGATGCATCCCTGAAAACCGCCGACGGGATCGAAGCGATCAATCCGGACGGCCTGATTCCGCGCGCCGTGCGTGCACTGAAGGCGCGCTTTCCGGAACTGGGCGTGCTGACCGACATCGCGCTCGACCCGTACACCAGCCATGGCCAGGATGGCCTGATCGACGATAAGGGCTACGTGCTCAACGACGAAACCACCGCCATGCTGATCCGCCAGGCCCTGTGCCACGCGCAGGCCGGGGTGGACGTGGTCGCGCCGTCGGACATGATGGACGGGCGCATCGGCGCGCTGCGCCAGGCGTTCGAGGAACAGGGTTACATCCACACCCGTATCATGGCGTATTCGGCCAAGTATGCGTCGGCCTTCTACGGCCCGTTCCGCGAGGCGGTCAGCTCGGCGGCATCGCTCGGCAAGAGCGACAAGTTCACCTACCAGATGGACCCGGCCAACGGCGACGAAGCGCTGCGCGAAGTGGCGCTCGACATCGCCGAGGGCGCCGACATGGTCATGGTCAAGCCGGGCATGCCCTACCTGGACATCGTGCGCCGCGTGAAGGAAGAGTTTCGCGTGCCGACCTTTGCCTACCAGGTCAGCGGCGAGTACGCGATGATCAAGGCGGCCGTGCAGAACGGCTGGCTGGACCATGACAAGGTGATGATGGAAGCGATGATGGCGTTCAAGCGCGCCGGCGCCGATGGCGTGCTGACGTATTTCGCGCTCGATATCGCACGCCTGCTCAAGGCGCGCGCGTAGCGATCGCACTCGACTGCGCCGGATTGACGGCGGAGCACACGGAAAGGGGCGCCGCGGCGCCCCTTTTTCATGCGGCCTTAGCGCCCGCGCCGCGTTTCCGGGAACATTTCCTTGTACAGGAAGTCGCTCAGCTCCGCCGTATCCTCCACCCGCGCGCTCATCTTGACCACGCGCTGCAGGCGGTGCGAATCCCACTCGAAATCGCCGGTCTTTTCCTTGCGGATAATCTCGATCATCTTCTTGATCACGGCCGTCTCGATATCCTTCTCGTTGCCCAGCTCGACCGTGACTTCCTGCAGCCAGCGCCGCTTGAAGCTCGGGTTCCAGCCGCGGAACTTGACGGTGGCGCTCATCGAGCTTTTCCTCACCTCGAACACGCCGCCCGTATCGTTGCGGTCGTCGCCCTGGCTGCGGCCGTTGGCGGCCGCGATATTCGCCTTGGCGACGCGCATGCCGCGTTCGGCCGCGCTTTCCTCGGCCGGCTCGCTCTCGGTCTGCCCGCGCGCGCGCCGCCGCGCTTCGATGGCGGCCGCCATGTCGGTCTCGGGCGCCACCGCGGCCGGACGCACCGGCTTGGGCGGCTCGGGAACGTCGACTTCCCTGGCCGGCTTTTCATTGGGGATGGTAATCGTGTTCGGCAAGCGCCGCACCTTGGCCACGGTCGGCTTGTCGGGCCGGGCCTGGGTGGTCGGCCTGGGCGTGACTGTCGGCCGCTCCCTGGGCTGGGGCTTGGACTGCGGCAGCGGCATGACGTACACCATGTCCGCGCCCGACGGCGGCGGCGGCGCCTTTTTCTCGTCCTGGGGCTTGAGCACCCACAGCAGCACCAGCAGCAAGTGCAACAGCACCGTGACGGCGATCCCGACCGAATTGAAGCGCTTGATCTCGTAACTGGGCACCGCGTAACCGGGCAAGGGCTGACCGCAATGCTCGCAGTAGCCGGTGTTTTCGGTCGAATGGTGGGAATGGTCACGCAAAATAGAAACAACTTTCCAGGGACGGCGTCAACGAAATGCGGCACAGGTGCCGAAGTCTATACGTTTTGTGGTTTTTGCGCACTGGCAAGCTCACCTCGTGCAGCTTACAAGATGAGTGTCTTGATGGTTGTTACTATATGTATCAATGCTGCAACAATCGGGGCAGCGGAAGCCCTCAGGTGGTGGCGCGTTCGGCGGCCACCAGGACCCGTGGACGCACCTGGCGCCGCGCGCTGGCGCGCTCTTCCAGCAGGCCGAACAGTTCGCGCACGCAGCGTTCGGCATCGAGCACGTGGCGCGAGTGCATCCGGGGCCTGGGCAGGGCGTGGGTATAGTAATGGGGCCCTTCGGCCAGGTAGCCGAGCGCCCACAGGTTGCCGACCGGGCGCGCCGCGCTGTCGAGCGGATGGTTGGCCTGGTCGATATCGACCCCGCCCGGGTGGAAGGTGCCATTGTAAAAGGGACGGATGGTGCCGCGCTTGAGCAGGTTGCGGATCAGCGCACTTTCGTCGGTCTCGGGCGAGAAGACGTCGAGCCGGGCCACGATCAGCGCATCGACGTGCTGGATCGCCGCGCCGGAGGCGAAGCGCGTGTGCAGGGCGAACTGGGAAAGGTCTTCGTCGATGCGGATGGCCGCGTTGGGGCCGGCCGCCACGCTCAGCACGCCGGCTTCGATCAGCGCCAGCAATTGCTCGTTGCGATGGCTGGGCGGGCCGAAAGTGACGCGGTTGATGGCCGGGTTATACACACTGAGAAACTTGCGGTGCGAGGAAGCGGTCAGGCCGCCATGCTCGATCATGTCCTGCAGCACGGTGCGGGCGTCGCGCAGCACGTCGGCCGCGGCCTTGATCGGGCTGCCCTGGTTGCCGCGCCGCGCTTCCGACAGGTCGTCGGCGATCATGCAGGTGAAAAAGGTCGAAAAATCGTCGGCGTTGGCAAAACTGCGTCCCTGCAGGGGAAACAGCATGGCCTCGAGCGCGGCGCGCTCCTCGGCGCCAAGCTCGTACGCCGTCCCCTCCGGCACGGGGCGCCCCAGCGCGCTGCGCCAGGCGCAGCCCATTTCCTGCATCAGCAGCGGCAGCAGTTCGCGGTCGAAGTCGAGCTGGGGGCTGCCGCGCTCGCGCTGGGCTTGCTGGCGCAGGGTGCGCACCGCGTCGCGCGTGAAAAAGCGCGCCTGGTGGCGTCCGTTCAAGCCTTTCTGGTTGACGCCGCGCGCCGCCGCCGGCAGGCATTTGCGCGAAAACAGCATCAGCGCCGGCTCGCGTCCCGAGCGGACGTAGCGCAGGCCGCTGCCGGCCGGCTCGAAGCGCCCGCCCCGGCCCACCGTCAGCTGCGAGACCACATCGTGCGCCGTCAGGCCCAGCCCTTCGATGGCGACCCGGGCGTCGCTGGCGATGCCGACCAGCTTGTCGAGCGGATAGACGTGGCGGATGAAGGCCAGCTTGCCGTTGTAGCGCGCGTGGTCCTGGGCAAACTTGTGGCACCAGGCTTCCTCGTCGGTCAGGTTATTGCGGCTGTGGCCGGTGGTCATGAAGACAAAATCGCTGCTGACCGAAAAGCCGCTGTCGAGTTCCACCATGAAGCTGCCGTCCGGCATCTGGAACATGTCGATGGCGCGCTGCCGCAGGTGGGTCAGCGTCACGCTCGGCGGCAGGGCCGCGCGGATGGTGTCGTAGGCCCAGATCAGGTAGCGCCCCAGCAGCTGGCGCGGCAGGTAGTCGGACTCGGTGATGGCGGCGCCGCCCTCTTCCCCCGGCGCCACCTGCACGAACTGTTCGCCGAAGCGGCGGTAGCCTTGGTCGCGCGCCCATTCGGTCAGCGACGGCGTGGCGCAGACCGGGGCCAGTTCGACCGCCTCGCGGAAGGGGAAAATGGTGACCTGGCTGGCCACGGTATTGATCAGGAGGTGCTGCGGCTGGTTCGGCGAGTGCACCCCGGGCCCGCACTCGCCCGGTTCGATCAGATTGACTTGCAGCGGCGTGTTGTGCGCGCGCGCAAACGCGGCGATGCGTTCGAGAATGGACAGGCCGCGCGGGCCCATGCCGATGAGGGTGACGCTGTAAGGTTTCATGGTGACCGCCTGTCAATGAAAAAATGCAGGTTCCATAGTGGCAGGCGGTCGAAAGATCGTGTTGTTTCCAGTCAATTAAATCCCGACGGGAAATATCAATGCGCCTTTTCCAGGGTGGCCAGCTGGGCATCGGTCATCGGCCCGCTGCCGCTGTACTTGTCGAGGAACAGGTAGATCACGGGGGTGATGTAGAGCGTGATGACTTGCGAAAACAGCAGGCCGCCGACCACGGCCAGTCCGAGCGGCTGGCGCAGTTCGGCGCCGGCGCCGAGGCCGAGCGCGATCGGCAGCGCGCCCATCAGCGCGGCCAGGGTGGTCATCAGGATCGGGCGCAGGCGCAGGATGCAGGCTTCGCGGATCGCCTCGGCCGGGCTCAAGCCTTCGTTGCGCTGGGCGTGCAGGGCGAAGTCGATCATCATGATGGCGTTTTTCTTGACGATCCCGATCAGCATCAGGATGCCGATGATGGCGATCATGGTCAGGTCCAGCCCGAAGATGCGCAAGGTCAGCAGCGCGCCCACGGCGGCCGAGGGCAGGCCGGCCAGGATGGTCAGCGGGTGGATGAAGCTCTCGTACAGCACGCCCAGCAGCACGTAGATGACACCCAGCGCGGCCACGATCAGGATGATCTGGCTCGACTGCGAATCCTGGAACACGGCGGCGTCGCCGCCGTATTTGGTGATGACCGAGGCCGGCAGTTTCATGTCCACGCCCATCCTGTCGATCTTGCCGGTGGCCACGCCCAGCGGCACGTCGGCGCCCAGGTTGAACGACAGGGTGATCGCCTGCAGCTGGCCCTGGTGGTTGACCGAGGTCGGCCCCACGGTGCGCTCGACCGTCGCGAAGCTCGACAACTGCACCAGCTGGCCGCCCTTGCTGCGCACCGAGACGCGCCCCACGGCATCCTCGGACTGGCGGTCGGCCGGTTCGGCTTCCAGGATCACGTTGTAGCTGGCGGCGGGCGAATAGATGGTCGAGACCTGGCGCTCGCCGAAGGCCGCGTACAGGGCGGTGCGCACGTCGGCGATCTGCACGCCCATGGCGTTGGCCTTGTCGCGGTCGATCTTCAGGGTCGCTTGCAGGCCGCGGTTCTGCGAATCGCTGGTGACGTCGCGAAAGGCCGGATCGGCGCGCATGCGCTCCAGGTATTTGTTGGCCCAGTCGCCCAGCGCGTCGGAACTGACGCTTTGCAGGGTGTACTGGTAGCGGCTCTTGCTGGGCCGCCCGCCCAGCTGCAGGTTCTGGATCGGCGACAGGAACACCGACACGCCGGCCACCTGGCGCGTGGCTTTGCGCAAACGCTCGACCACCTGCGGCATTTTCACGCGCTGGTCGCGCGGCTTCAAGGCGATGAAGCCGCGTCCGGTGTTGCCCCCGCCTGTGAAGGACGTCACATCCTGCACGCCCGGGTCGGCGCGGATCACGGCCACCACTTTTTCCTGCAGGACCAGCATGGCCTCGGTCGAGGTATCCTCGGCCGCTTCGACGGTCATGCGCAGCTGGCCCAGGTCTTCCTCGGGGAAAAAGCCCTTGGGGATGGTGGTGTACAGGATGATCGTCAGCACAAAGGTGCCGACGGCGACCGCCAGTACGATGAAGCGGTGCGCCAGCGCCAGGTCGAGCGAGCGCGCGTAGCCATCGCGCACGCGCGCGAAGCCGGCCTCGAAGTGGCGCCCGATAAAGCTCTTCTCGCCGCCCTCTTGCTCCGAATGGGCCGGCAGCAGGCGGCTGGCCAGCATCGGCACCAAGGTCAATGACACCAGCGCCGACACCAGCACCGACAGCCCGACCACCACCGCGAATTCGTGGAACAGCAGGCCGATCACACCCGGCATGAAGAAGATCGGAATGAACACGGCCACCAGCGAAATCGAAATCGAGACGATGGTAAAGCCCATTTCGCGCGACCCGACCAGGGCGGCCTCGACCGGCTTCTTGCCCATTTCGATGTGGCGCACGATGTTTTCCAGCACCACGATGGCGTCGTCGACCACCAGGCCGACAGCCAGGGTGATGCCGAGCAGGGACACGTTGTCGAGGCTGTAGCCGAAGGCGTACAGCAGCGACAAGGCGCCCAGCAGCGAAATCGGCATGGTCACGGCCGGAATGAAGGTGGCGGCGGCACGGTGCAGGAACAGGAAGATCACCAGCACCACCAGCGCCACGGTGCCGGCCAGGGTCAGGTTGACGTCGTGGATGGCTTCGCGGATCGACACCGAACGGTCGTTGACCAGGGTGATCTTGATCGAGCTTGGCAACTGGGCCTGGAAGCGCGGCAGCAGCTGGCGCACCGCGTCGACCACCTGCACCGTGTTGGCGTTGGGCTGGCGCTGCACCAGCAGCACGATCGAGCGCTCGCCGTTGTAGCTGCCAGCCGCTTTCACCGACTGGTAGCTGTCCTCGACCGAGGCCACGTCTTTCAGGCGCACCGGTTCGCCGTTGCGGGTGGCCACGATCAGGTCGGAAAACGCGGCCGCGTTCATCAGCTGGGCATTGCCCTGGATGGTCATGGTCTGGCTCGGGCCGTCGAGCACGCCGAGCGGCGCATTCGAGTTGGCGGCGCGCAGCGCCAGCGCCAGCTCGTCCATCGACAGGTTGCGCGCGTTCATCAGGTCGGCCTTGGCGCGCACCCGCACCGCGAAGCGCTTCTGGCCGTTGACCGTCACCTGGGCCACGCCGGGCAGGGTCGACAGGCTGGGGGCGACCAGGTTTTCGGCGTAGTCGTTCAGTTCCGACAGGTTCATCGAGGGCGAGGTCATGGCCATGAACAGCACCGGCGCGTCGGCCGGGTTGACCTTGCGGTAGGACGGCAGTTCCGTCATCTCCTGCGGCAACTGGCGCTGGGCGCCGAGCAGCGCGGCCTGGACGTCGATGGCGGCCACGTTGACATCGATGCTGGGGTCGAATTCCAGGGTCAGCGAAGTCTGGCCCTGGGTGCTGGTGGAGGTGATGAGGTTGATGCCGGCGATGGTCGAAAACTGTTTTTCGAGCGGCAGCGCGACCGACGAGGCCATGGTTTCCGGGCTGGCGCCGGACAGGTTGGCCTGGACGTTGATGACCGGGGTGTTATAGCTGGGCAGCGCGGCCACCGGAATGGCCATGTACGACAGCACGCCCACCAGGATCATGCTCAGCGACAGCAGCACCACCATGACGGGGCGCCGGATACACAGTTCGGACAGATTCATTGTGCCGCCACCGCGCTCTTGGCGGCGCGTGCCGGATTGGCGGCCTCGGCCAGCTTGACCTTGCCTCCCGGCCGCAGGTTCTGCTTGCCCTCGGTGATGACTTTTTCATCGCCGTTCAAGCCCGAGACGGCCGCGTTCACGCCGAAGGCGTGCACGCGCGCGACCGGCACCTGTTTCGCGCTTTGATCGGCATCGACCACGTACACGAAGGTGCCGCGGCTGTTGCTGATGATGGCCGCCTGCGGGATCACCACCGCGTTCCTGATGGTCTGCACCGTCACGCGCGCGGTGACGTACTGGCCCGGCCACAGGCTGGTGGCCTTGTTGTCGAACAGGGCCTTGACCTTGATCGAGCCGGCCAGCGGATCGACCGTATTGTCGATGAAGCTGAGCTTGCCGGTGGCCGCCTTGCCGCCGGCCATGCCGAGCGCCTCGACCGTGACCGCGCCGCTCTTTTGCGCGGCCAGCAGTTCGCCCAGCGCCGCTTCCGGCACGCTGAAGGCGATGTTGATGGGGTCGAGCTGGGTGATGGTGGTCAGCGACGTCGACAACTGCACCAGGCTGCCCGGGAACACATTGATGGCCCCGACCCGGCCCGCCATCGGCGCGCGGATGGCGCTGTAGCTGGCGTTGACCCGCTCGGCCTGGAGCGCGGCCTGGCCGGCGCCGACCAGCGCGCGCGCCGAGTCCATCTGGCTCTTGAGGGTGTCGACGGCGCTCCGGGCGATGAATTTTTGCGCGAACAATTCCTCGCTGCGCTTGTACTGGCGCTCCAGGTCGGCGAAGGTGGCGGCGTCGCGCGCCATCTGGGCGCGCGCCTTGTCGATATTGGCGCGCTCGCTGCGGTCGTCGAGCGAGAACATCAACTCGCCGGCCTTGACGAACTGGCCTTCCTTGATATGCACCTTGCGGATCGTGCTGGTCGTTTGCGGATGCAGGTCGACCGTGCTGACCGGGGTCACGCTGGCATTGGCCTGCAGCACCACCGGCACGTCCTGGCGCTGCGGCGCCACCACGTTGACGATGGCCGGCGGCTGGGCGCCGCCCTTGCCGTTCTTCCCGCCCGCGGCAGGGGTCGCGGCCTGCTGCTCTCCCCTGCCCAGATACCACGCGCCGGCGCCGGCGAGGACGGCGAGGCCGACGATGATGACGATGCTCTTCTTTTTCATGCGTATCCCTGCTCGCCACTGCGGGCGGCTTATGATCGGTTCAGTTCAATGGTAAGCGATGACGGTGCCGGCGGGCAGGGCTATTTGCCGGCGTAGTACTCCGGCAGGACCAGGGTGACCTCCAGGCCGCCCTCCGGATGGTTGACCAGCGCGATGCTGCCGCCGTGCTGCTCGGCGATATTGCGGGCGATCGTCAGGCCCAGCCCGGTGCCGCCGGATTCGCGCGAACGCGACGTTTCGACGCGGTAGAACGGCTCGAACACGCGCGCCAGTTCGCCCGGGGCGATGCCGGGGCCATTGTCGCGCACGCGGATGCGCGCCGCGCCGGCGCCCGCCTCCACCGTGACGAAGGCGCGCTGGCCGTACTTGACGGCGTTGTCGATCAGGTTGACCAGGCAGCGCCGCAGCGCCATCGGACGCCCCAGCAGGGCCATGCCGGCGTGGCCGTGCACCGCCACCTGCTGGCCGGCGTCGGTGGCGTCGCAGGTCACGCTGTCGAGCAGCGAATCCAGGTCGAGCGCCTGCATCGCTTCGGTGGTGTCGGTGCTGCGCGCCAGGTCGAGCCCTTCGCGCACCATTTCCTGCATGGCCGACAAATCGCCCACGAGGCGGTCGCGCAGCTCGCCGTCGCCGACTTTTTCGAGGCGCAGGCGCATCCGGGTCAAGGGTGTTTGCAGGTCGTGGGTGATGGCCGCCAGCATCTGGGTGCGCTGGAAAATGTACTGGCGGATGCGCGCCTGCATGGCGTTGAACGCCGCGCTGGCCTGGCGGATCTCGCTCGCGCCCGACAGCTGCAAGGGCGGGTGGTTGATGTCGTTACCCAGGTCCTTGGCGGCCTGCGCCAGCTGCTTGAGCGGACGCGTGGTCATGCGCGCAACCAGGTAGGCGAGGAAGGCGATGCTGACCAGGAACATACCGATGATCATGCGGTAATCGGTTTCGTGCGCGATGAGCGAGGGCGGCGGCGGCAGCACCAGCAGGCGCAGCAGTTCGCCATCGCGCAAGCGCACGTTGATGCTCTCGCACACGCCCTGCCATCGCGACTCGGTCGGCCCGAACATGCTGTTCTGGATGCGCGGCACGTCGCAGGCGGCGGGCCGGGCCGCGATGGTGGCCAGCTTGTACTGCGGCCCCATGCGCACCCCCAGCGCCGCCGTGAACGGCGATGGGGCCGGCTTGACCGGCAGCTCGTCACTGATGACGACCAGCTGGATGCCGGGGCGGTTGGCCGCAGACAAATAGGCCAGGCGGGCCGAGGCGGGCACGGTTTCGGTGGCGGTGATCAGTTGTTCGGCGCGGTCCATGGCGTGCTGGTCGCGGAAGGCTTCGATCACGCGCTGGCGTTCGTTTTCGGCCAGCAGCTGGGTCAGCACGGCCGTGATGACGACGCCGAGCAGCAGCGTGAGGAACACGCGCCCGGTCATCGAACCGAAGAAGGCCTTCACGTGCCGGGCTCCACCGTCACCTGGCCGGCCAGCACGTAGCCGCCGTTGCGCACTGTCTTGATGATCTGCGGCAGGCGCGCATCTTCGCCGAGCTTCTGGCGCAGGCGGCTGATCTGGATGTCGATCGAGCGGTCGAAGGGATCGGCGTCGCGGCCCTGGGTCAGGTTGAGCAGCTGGTCGCGGTTGAGCACGCGGTTGGGATGCTCGAGGAACACGCGCAGCAGGCGGAATTCGGCGCCGGAGAGCATGATGACGATGCCCTCGGGATTGAGCAGGTGGCGCGCGGTCAGGTCCAGGGTCCAGCCGGCAAAGCGCATCTGCTGGGCATTGTCGGACGGCGCGTTGGACGGCATGGCGTGGCTGCGGCGCAGCACGCTGCGGATGCGCGCCAGCAGCTCGCGCGGCTCGAACGGCTTGGGCAGGTAATCGTCGGCGCCCATTTCCAGGCCCAGGATGCGGTCGAGCGGCTCGTTGCGGGCGGTGAGCATGATGACCGGCAGGGTCGACGTGGCGCGCAGCTTGCGGCACAGGGTCAGGCCGTCGTCGCCGGGCAGGTTCAGGTCGAGCACGATCAGGTCGGGACGCGCTTCGTCGAGCGTCTTCCACATGGCCGTGCCGTCGGCCGCGGCCAGGGCGCGGTAGCCGTTCGATTCGAGGTAATCGGCCAGCAGGGAACGGATGTCGCGGTCGTCGTCAACGATGAGAATGGTAGAAGGAGTATCCATGTCCGCAATTATCGCCACTTAGCGTGGCCCCGGATAGCGGTTTTGTATCGTCATGTATATTGCCATGGCGCCGATACATATTGATACAAACTCTTTGGCAGCGGACACGGCTTGGAAACATGCAGGGAACATGATGCAGTTGCACCCCGCACCATTCATCCAAAAGGAAACGCCATGAACGTACTCAATACCGTCCGCAAAAACCTCGTGATCAGTCTTGCCGTGCTGGGCATGGGCGGCGCCGCCGTTGCCGTACACGCACAGGAGAACGTCAACCCGAAAGCGGCCAGCGTGGAAGGCCACCGCGGCCACCACGGCGACCATGGCAACCGGGCCGCGCACATGGCCGCGCGCCAGGCGCGCCTGCACGACCAGCTCAAGCTCACTGCGGCTCAGGAACCGGCCTGGGCCGCCTTCACCGCCGCCAGCAAACCGGGCCAGCGCCCTGCCCGCGGCGAACGCGGCCAGTGGGCCAGCCTGACGGCGCCGGAGCGCATGGAAAAGCAGCTGGAGATGGCCAAGCAGCATGTAGCGGCCATGGAAACCCGGCTGGCCGCGCTGAACACTTTCTATTCGACACTAACGGCGGAGCAAAAGAAAGTTTTTGACGAACAAAGCATGCGGCGCGGCCATCACGGCAAACACAAACGCCAGGCCTGATCGGCGTTTTATTCCGGCCATTCCCTGCGCGCAACGAGGCCGGCGCCCTCCGCGCCGGCCTCGCGCGGAGGGGTTTCATCCGCTGCAACGTTGTACTTACACCTCACTTGTTGCGCGCTGCACCAAATAAAGCCGTGCGGGCATTCCTGCAAAGTGTAACGTGGTGTATCCTCAGGAAAATCTATCCGCGCGGCAATTCCAAACCGTTTTCCGGCTGCGGTATCAAACCATATTCCGGGGGCAGCATGAGCACAATGGTGTACGACAAGACCGACAAGGGTCGAGAGGAAATTTCCACGCGCAAAAATCAACTGTCGTCGCGCCTGCGTACGATCCTGGTGATGATCGACGGACGCCATTCGCTCGAGGACTTGCTGCGCAATTTCGCCGGCGTGGGCGTGACCGCGGACAGCGTCAAGGAATTACTGCAAGAAGGCTACATTTTCCTCGCCAGCGGTGAAGAGCCGGCGGCAGCGGCAGCGCCCAAGTTGCCGGCATCGGCGCGTGCGCGCCAGGTGGCGCGGCGCGCGGCCGGGGCCGAGGGCGCCCACCATGACGACCTGCACGACGACGGCGCAGCGCCGTTGCCCGCAGTCGCCAGCGCAGAGGCGCCGTCCGCGCAGGCGCTGGCCGAGAGCCAGCTCGATGACGCCACGCGCTTTCGCCATCTGTACGACTTCTACAACCAGACCATCAAGAGCACGATCGGGCTGCGCGGCATCATGCTGCAGCTCAAGGTGGAAAAGTGCAATAACGTCGACGACTTCCGCGCGCTGCGCCTGCAGTACCTGGAAGCGGTGCTCAAGGCCAAGGGCAGCGAAATGGCGCGCAGCCTGCGCGGCCGCCTCGACGAGCTCCTGGGCGGCAAGCCCGTGCACGACGACTTCACCCTCCCGGACAATTAAGTTCCTGCGGCCCGCAGCGGCCGCATGCGTTTCCCGACCCGGGCGTCGCGATGACCTGAGTACGCGCTCGACGGCTCAGGCCGCGGCGGGCGTATGCAATTGCCGGAAACGAGCGATCTTCTCGTCCGTAACGAGTTCGCCGAACTGCACTTTGCCCACGGCGATGTCGTGGTAGGCGCCGACCAGGCCGATCTCGCCCCGCTGCAGGCATCCACGCAGGTATTCGCTGCTGTTGACGATTTCGGCGAGCGAATTTTCGACGTTCTGAAGCGCGACCTTTTCGAGCACCGCCTTCTCGCCAGCGGCGATATCGTGCGCCGAACATTGGCACTGCCGGATGGCCAGCTCGATTTTGCCGGTGATCGCGCCGATGCTGTAAGCCTGTTCGCCCTTCATCGCAAGGCCGATCGCGCCGCAGTTGGAGTGCCCTTTCACGATAATCAGTTTGGCGCCGAGCTTGGACGCGATTTCCAGGCTGCCGATAATCTCGCGGCTGATGATGTTGCCGGCAATGCGAATCGTCAGCAGATCGCCCAGGCCGGCGTCGAAAATCACTTCCGGGGATGTGCGCGAATCGATGCAGTTGACCACCACGGCCATGGGGTGCTGGCTGGCCGCCGTGGCGCCAACCTGATGGTGATAGTACTTTTCGGTGCAGCGTCCCTCGAAAAACCGCTGATTCCCATCGCGCAGCAGTTGCAGCACTTCTTCAGGACGCAGCCTTTTCTGGGTTTCCTTATCCAGCACGGTGACGAACTGGATCGGATCGCTCAGGCTGTACTTCTCGCGCAGGCCGATCACGTTCAGCTGAACGTTACGTTCGGCCGCCACCACATCGCGGAAGTCCTGGATGGTTTCCAGTACATCGTGGTCGATGAAGTCCGCATTGCTTGCGTCGATCAGCACCTTGGAGCCGTTGGGCGTCTCCCACAGCGCGGTTTTGATGGTGGCCTTGTTCAGGAACGACACCTGGTTCGGCAAGACCATTTTGATGACTTCGCCGATGTGCAGACGGTACTGCTCAAGCGAGTAGGGATTGCGGAAATTGCTGCGCGCCAGATAAAACATACTGGTCGCAAGGCCGATCAGCACGCCCATCAGCAGGTCGGTGAACACGATAGCGACCACGGTGATGGCAAACGGCAGGAATTGCGACCAGCCTTTCTGGTACATGTCACGGAACAGCGACACTTTTGCCAGCTTGTATCCGGTCATGATGAGGATCGCCGCCAGTGCCGACAGGGGAATCAGATTGAGTACCGGACTTAAAACCAGGACGCTGGCGAGCATGAACAGGCCATGCAGGATGGCGGATGCCTTGGTCTTGTTGCCGGTCTGGATATTGACCGAGCTGCGCACGATGACCGACGTCACCGGGAGGGCGCCGAACAACCCTGCGCAAATATTGCCCACGCCTTGTGCGAGCAGTTCGCGATTCGGCGGGGTTTCGCGTTTATGGGGATCGAGTTTGTCGACCGCTTCGATATTGAGCAGCGTTTCCAGGGAAGCGACGATCGCAATGGTAATGCCGACCACCCACACATCGCCGTTGGTGAAATGGCCGAGGGTGGGCAGGTGCAGATAAGTGCCCAGGTTGCTGGTGTCGATAGGCGGCAGGTGCACCAGATGGTCATTGCCGATCGCCAGCCAGGGCATGGAACTCGTGAACACCAGATTGAGTAATACGCCCATCACGACCACGAACAGCGAGGCGGGCAGCAACTTGAGATTCTTCAGCGGCGTTTTATCCCAGCAATACAGGACCAGCACCGACAGCACGGCAATGACGACGGCGCCCGGAGTGAGCACATCGAAGGCGCGGATAATATCCGAGAACGTATTTTCTCCGTTCGGCTGGATAAACGAGAAACCGTCATCGCTCTGTTTATCATAGCCGACCGCATGCGGAATCTGCTTGAGTATCAGGAGAATGCCGATAGCCGCGAGCAGGCCTTTGATTACATTGGAGGGTATATAGTTCGCGATAAAGCCCGCACGGAAAACACCCATCGCCAATTGCAGACAACCCGCGATAAGAATCGACGTGAGCAGGAGCTCGAACGATCCCAGCTTGGTAATCGACGCCAATATCACCGCAGCCAGGCCGGCGGCCGGGCCGCTGACGCTGGTCTGCGATTTGCTGATTATTCCGACGACGATGCCGCCGATAATGCCGGCGATAATCCCGGAAATCAGTGGCGCGCCGGAAGCCAGGGCGACGCCCAGGCATAAAGGCAAGGCAACCAGAAAGACGACAATACTCGCCGGCAGATCGTGTTTGAGATTTTGAATATTCATGTGATTGCGTGATTACGAACGGTTATCAAGCGGACGCGCGCCGGCTTGCCGGCACCAGTTGCCATGCCACAAGGAAAATTAATACATTCCTACAAATAAAACCCATGCGCGAACATATTGCGTCCTATCGGTTGGGCGAGAATTTTTCAATCGGCGAAATATAACACGTTCATTGAAGTCGGGGGATGCACAATAAACTATAGCTATATTGAAAGAACCGTTTCACGAAACCCATTTTTATGCGATCTGAATATATTATCCGCGAGCGCATGGTTAATAATTCCGGCATAAAAACCCGTGATAACGGATATATATAATTCTTATGGATGCGTATTTACCCATGACGGGTGGCGCAAATCTCGGCAGGCGTATGGAAACGCGTTATATGGCTGTCATCCGGGCAGCGCCGGGGTTGGAGACTGGCGAGTGCGCTTGACGATGGCTCGAAGCCGGTGGGTTGCCACCTGAAGGCATGCGCCCCCGTTTCTTCGGGACGCAGCCGACGACGTAAACGCGGCTGCTTATTCCCGGCCATCGCAAGCAGCGCTTGCGGCCCGGCGTGACAGTGCATTGCGGTTCATTGTGACATGCGCGTGGGCCACCAGCGGCGGCCTGACGCCTATTCAAGCTGATAGGGCAAAGTGCATGGCGATGGGTGGCAAGAGCGCACAAGGGCGCGAGAAGGCCCCATGGCCAGCCATGGGGCAAGGAAGGGACTTGGCAGGCATGCGAGGCAGCCCCCGCTCGACGGACGCCGGCAGCGGCGCCGTAGGCCCCCGCCCGCCCCCTGACTCACCACATTAGTTCAGCTTGTTCAGCGAGACCGTGAACTTGTCCGCGTTCTGATAGCCGATGACGCGGCTGCCGGCAATTTCCTGGCCGCCCTTGTCGAACAAGATGATCCCTGGCGGCCCGAACAGGCCGAAGCGCTTGAGCATGGCCTTGTCGTCGGCATCGTTGGCCGTCACGTCGACCTGCAGCAATAGCGTGCCGGCCAGTTGCTGCTTGACGCGCGCATCCACAAACGTCAGCTTTTCCATTTCCTTGCAGGACACGCACCAGTCGGCATAAAAATCGAGCATGGCGGTCTTGCCGGCGTTTTGCGCCAGCGCGGCGTCGAGCTGGGCCACTGTTTTGATGCGGGTGAAGGCCAGCCCATGCTGCTGGCCGCCGACGCCCAGATGGGCCAGCGGCGCGAGCGGATCGCGCCCGCCCGTAGCCGCGCCGACGAGCTGGATCGCCCCCAGGATGGCGCAAACGACGCCCAGCGCGAGTCCGGCCCAATGGCGGACGTGACGCAGCATGTAGACGCCGTAGCCGAGCAGCAGCGCGCTCCAGAGCAGCATCTGCAGCAGCGGAGGCAATACGGGCGAGGTCAGCCACAGGGCCATGCCCAGCATGGTGACGCCAAAAAAGCGTTTGACGTGGTTCATCCAGGCGCCGGTACGCGGCAACAGGGAACCGGCCGACAGGCCGACCAGCAGCAGCGGGATGCTCATGCCCATGGCCAGCGAAAACAGCGCGACGCCGCCGATGACGCCGTCGCGCGACTGGAAGATGAAGGTCAGCGCGCCGGCCAGCGGCGCGGCCACGCAGGGACCGACGATCAGGGCGGAAATGGCGCCCATGACGAACACGCCGACCAGCTTGCCGGCCGACTGGCGTCCGGAGGCGTCGACCAGGCGGTTTTGCAGGAAGGATGGCACTTGCAGCTCATACACGCCGAACATGGACAGCGACAGGGCCACGATCATGATGCCGACGCCGATCAGGATCCACGGCTTTTGCAGCTCGGCGGCCAGGCCTTCGCCCATCAGGCCGGCGGCCACGCCGAGAGCGGTGTAGACCAGCGCCATGCCCAGCGAGTAGGCTAGCGCCAGGATGAAGCCGCGCGCGCGCGTGGTGCCAGCGCCCTCGCCCACGATGATCGATGCCAGGATGGGCACCATCGGCAGCACGCAGGGGGTGAAGGACAGGCCGAGGCCGAGGGCGATGAAGGTGGGGATGATCAGCCACAGCTTGCCGCCGCCGAGCAGTGCGGCGCCGTCGCCGGTGGCGGGCGTTGCGGCCGGGGGCTGGACCGCGGCCGGGGCTTGCGCTGCGGGCGTGGACGCCTTGGACGTGAAGTCGGCGTTGCCGGGGTCCTGCTTCGGTTGGGCGGCGGGAATGGATGCGGCCGGAATGGACATCGGTGGCTTGGACATGCCGGGCGCTGGCGACGAGCCGGCAGCGCCCACCAGGCGCGCCTCGGCATCCTGCGGCGCATAGCACAGGCCGGCGTCGGCGCAGCCCTGCGAGGTGGCCGTCAGCGTAAACATGCCGGACGACTGGACCGGAATCGTGATGGTGATGGTCTTGCGGTGGGTTTCGACCTCCTTCTGGAAGGTTTCGTCGAACTTGACCTTGCCGGGCGGGATGACCGGGGTGCCGAGGGTGGCGTTGGCGGCGGTGAATTTGAAGCGCTCGCGGTACATGTAGTAGCCGTCGGCGATCTGGTAGGTGACGGCGATGGTTTGCGGATCGACCATGCGGGCCGAGAACTTGAAGGCCACCTCGGGGGCCAGGTAATCCTCCTCCGCGCGCGCCGGGCTGGCGAACAGGAACGAGAGGGCAAGCAGGAGCAGCGCGAGGGCGTGAGCCGGCGCTTTCAACGAAAAGGCAAACATGACTTCCTTAGCGGGACGCGAAGCAGAATAGTACACCGGGGGAAGAGGTCTCGTCTGCGGCAGGGTCATACGACGGCCAACGGATGACCGGAGGGCCGGCCGGCGTGTAGGCGCGTTTGACGTATTGGAAGCGGGCGCGTTTAACACTTACATTACGACGCACGGCGTCGGAGTCAGCGAGCTGGGGCGGGCACCTCAATGTCGACCAACAGCCATCGGCACATTTGAGCGCCAAGCCGGGGTCCGGACGCCCTTCCCCCAATTCTGGTTTCGCACGCTAGCGGGGTCACCGATTGCAGCACGAAAATAACTCCTAGCCTGGCACAGTAAAACTACGCTTCAGCGTACGCGGCGGAAACTCTCGATTACGCGCGGGTAGCGGAATAATGGATGTGAGCGGAGGAGTCAGGACATCGCTTCAATTCATTCACCCGCTAACCACCGGCGAGCGCTTACAATCGATATGAATTCGATGGCGTACCGGACGTGGTACCGCAAGTGGAAAAGCGCGCGCGGGCCTCCGCACGCCACCGGATAATCCCATGGCATAATAACTAAACTTTTTATGCCTCCTATCACATTTGCGACTGGTACGCCTTGTCGGCAGTTCGATATTCTTGCGTGAACGATTTAGAAAACGGCAAATTTGCGGTGCAAAGTGCAGACTTTATCCGATTGCCCCTAACGACGAACTCAACAAATGACTTCGCGATGCAGTTTGCCGAGCTTTTCATCGAGACTCCACCACGCGAGCGATGTACCTGGTTTGATTCGCTGGCCGATGCAATATGTCATCATGACGAGGTATTTTCGTGACTGCTCTCATCCACACGGAGCCGGAGCCCCAGCGTCGCCCGTCACAGCAGCGCGTCACAGCCAAGGTTCAGACTGGACAAGAACCAGCCCGCGATTTCATCGAGCAGCAATCAGGCTGCCCCAAACGTAAAAAAGCCAGGCTGAGCCTGGCTTTTTTTACGTACCGCGCCGATTACTCAGCGGTTGGTGCGTCTTCAACTTCGGTGACTTCTGGACGGTCCATCAGTTCAACGTAAGCCATTGGTGCATTGTCGCCAACGCGGAAACCCATTTTCAGGATACGCAGGTAGCCGCCATTGCGGTTTGCGTAACGTGGGCCGAGTTCGGCGAACAGCTTCAACACCATTTCGCGGTCGCGCAGGCGGGCGAATGCCAGACGCTTGTTTGCCAGCGTGTCGGTCTTGCCCATCGTCAGGATCGGCTCGACTACGCGGCGCAGTTCCTTGGCTTTTGGCACGGTGGTTTTGATGGCTTCATGACGCAGCAGGGAAACGGTCATGTTGCGCAGCATTGCCAGACGGTGGGACGAAGTACGATTCAGCTTGCGAAGGCCGTGACGGTGACGCATGGTAATTCCTTTCGAGTTGTTTAAATCCAGCTCTTCGATCGCCTTTCAGCGCGGGCCGGTTTGTATGGAGTGATAAATGCCCGGAACACCTGTCCCGGACAGTGCTGCAAATTACTTCTCGAGGCCGGCTGGTGGCCAGTTTTCGAGCTTCATGCCCAAGGTCAAGCCGCGCGACGCCAGCACTTCCTTGATTTCGTTCAGGGACTTGCGGCCCAGGTTCGGCGTCTTGAGCAGTTCGTTTTCCGAACGCTGGATCAGGTCGCCGATGTAGTAAATGTTTTCTGCTTTCAGGCAGTTGGCCGAACGCACGGTCAGTTCCAGGTCGTCGACCGGACGCAGCAGGATCGGATCGACCAGCGGTGCGCGCGAAGGCGCTTCGGCAGCCGCTTCGGTGCCTTCCAGCGCCGCGAACACGTTCAGTTGATCGACCAGCACGCGCGCCGATTGACGGATCGCTTCTTCCGGCGTGATGACGCCGTTGGTTTCGATGTTGATCACCAGCTTGTCGAGGTCGGTACGCTGTTCGACGCGGGCCGATTCAACGAAGTACGACACGCGGCGCACCGGCGAGAACGAGGCGTCCAGAATGATGCGGCCGATCGTCTTGTTGGTGTCTTCCGACAGGCGGCGCACGTTACCCGGCACATAGCCACGGCCTTTTTCGACCTTAATCTGCATGTCCAGCTTGCCGCCAGCGGTCAGGTGGGCAATCACGTGGTCTGGATTGATCAGCTCGACGTCATGCGGCAGGTCGATGTCGGAAGCCAGGATCGCGCCTTCGCCTTCCTTTTTCAGGGTCAGCGTGACGGAATCGCGGTTGTGCACTTTGAACACAACGCCCTTCAGGTTCAGCAACAGGTCGACCACGTCTTCTTGCACGCCGTCCAGCGACGAATACTCATGGACAACGCCAGCGATCGTCACTTCGGTTGGCGCGTAGCCGACCATCGACGACAGCAGTACGCGGCGCAACGCATTACCCAATGTATGGCCATAGCCACGCTCGAACGGCTCCATCACGACTTTGGCGTGACCGGCACCGAGGGCTTCTACATCGATAATACGTGGCTTCAACAGACTGTTTTGCATGAAATGTCCTTTTCAATACCCTCGGCTCATTACACCGATAAGGCTGATGGCATTAGTGAAAACGCCCACTCCAGGGAGCGGGCGGGGAATCGGGTCATTGCGCGGCCCAAAAGCCGCGCAATCGAGCCGAGTATTAACGCGAATACAGTTCGACGATCAGCGATTCGTTGACGTCGTTAGCGATCTCGTTACGCTCTGGGAACGAACGGAAGGTGCCTTCCATTTTCTTCGAGTCAACCGAAACCCAGCTAGGCATACCGACTTGTTCAGCCAGCGACAGGGCTTCAACGATACGCACTTGCTTTTTCGACTTTTCGCGAACAGCGATGACGTCGCCGGTCTTGACAGCGTACGAAGCGATGTTCACAACGTTACCGTTGACCGTGAACGCTTTGTGGCTGACCAGCTGACGCGCTTCAGCGCGGGTCGAGCCGAAGCCCATGCGGTAGCAAACGTTGTCGAGACGCGCTTCCAGCAAACGCAGCAGCGCTTCGCCGGTGTTGCCCTTGCGACGGTTTGCTTCAGCGAAGTAGCGGCGGAACTGACGCTCGAGAACGCCGTACATGCGCTTGACTTTTTGCTTTTCGCGCAGCTGGTTGCCGTAGTCCGACGTGCGGGCACCGGATTTGACACCGTGCTGGCCTGGCTTGACGTCCAGTTTGCATTTCGAATCGAGCGAACGACGTGCGCTCTTGAGGAACAGGTCCGTACCTTCACGGCGGGACAGTTTTGCTTTAGGTCCGATATAACGTGCCACAATGTTTCCTTTAGAATAATGACGCCCCGGCGGCATCCTGTGATGCTGGCCAGGCGCTAGTCCGTACCCAACAGCGTCGGACGGTGGCTGACAATAAACCCGCACGCGAGAACGCGGCAGGCGACAACAGCCGGGCAGTATACCCTATTCGGGGACTGCGCCGGCGATCATCAACGACTAATTTACAACGAACGGCCGGAAACAACGTTCCGGTCGCCAGCGGGCCGTATCAGATACGACGACGCTTTGGTGGACGGCAGCCGTTGTGCGGCACTGGCGTCACGTCCTGGATTTCGGTGATCTTGATACCCAGGTTGTTCAAAGCGCGAACAGCCGATTCACGACCAGGACCTGGGCCCTTGATACGTACTTCGAGGTTCTTCACGCCGCATTCGACAGCGACCTTGCCTGCTGCTTCAGCCGCAACCTGCGCTGCGAACGGGGTCGATTTACGCGAACCCTTGAAGCCAGCACCGCCGGACGTCGCCCACGACAGGGCATTGCCCTGACGATCGGTGATCGTGATGATGGTGTTGTTGAACGATGCGTGGACATGTGCGATGCCTTCAGCGACGTTCTTTTTAACTTTTTTGCGAACGCGCGCTGCTGCGGCGCTGCTTTGTTGCTTAGCCATGGTGTTGTCCTATTATTTCTTAAGCGATTGTGCGGCCTTGCGCGGACCCTTGCGAGTACGGGCATTGGTGCGTGTACGCTGGCCGCGGCAAGGCAGACCCTTACGGTGACGCATACCGCGGTAGCAGCCCAGATCCATCAAGCGCTTGATGTTCATGGACAGTTCACGACGCAGATCGCCTTCGACTACGAAAGTGCCGACGGCATCACGCAGTTTTTCCAGTTCGCTGTCGTCCAGGTCCTTGACCTTTTTATTGGTCGCAACACCCGTTTGTGCGCAGATCTTCTGTGCGCGCGGGCGGCCAACACCGTAGATAGCCGTGAGGCCGATTACGGTGTGCTGATGATTGGGGATATTAACCCCTGCAATACGTGCCATTCGTTATTCCTCAATAAATAACGTTAAATTAACCTTGACGCTGCTTGTGACGCGGTTCCACGCAGATTACGCGGACGACGCCTTTGCGCTTGATGATCTTGCAGTTGCGGCAGATCCGCTTGACTGATGCGAGAACTTTCATATTTGCACTCTCTTATGTTCGGATTGATTACTTAAATTTACTTGGTCCGGAACACGATGCGGGCCCGGCTCAGGTCGTACGGCGTCAACTCCACCGTGACTTTGTCGCCGGGCAGGATGCGGATGTAGTTCATCCGCATTTTACCCGAAATGTGTCCGAGCACCACGTGCCCGTTTTCCAGCTTTACTCGAAACGTTGCATTAGGGAGATTCTCAAGAATCTCGCCCTGCATTTGTATGACGTCGTCTTTTGCCATTCGGTCTGTACACTCCTGGTTCGCGGTAACCGCCGGTTAGCGCGTCGGAATTCCGCCCTTGAAATTTGCCTTGCGCAGCAGCGATTCATATTGCTGCGACATGACGTAGTTTTGTACTTGAGCCATGAAGTCCATGGTGACAACCACAATAATCAACAGGGAAGTACCGCCAAAGTAGAATGGCACTTTCCAACGGGCTTGCATAAATTCCGGCAACAAGCACACTAAAGTGATGTACACCGCACCGGCCAGTGTCAAGCGCATCAGGATCTTGTCGATATAGCGCGCCGTCTGGTCGCCGGGACGAATCCCCGGCACGAAAGCACCGCTCTTCTTCAGGTTATCCGCTGTTTCCTTGCTGTTAAAGACCAGCGCCGTATAGAAGAAACAGAAAAATACGATTGCCACTGCATACAACAGAGCATGGATAGGCTCGCCTGGCCCCATCGATGCCGCCAAGTCTTTCAGGAAGCCGATCACTGGGCTGCTGGAGTCTTTGCCCTTCGTGAACCAGTCCACGATGGTGGCAGGGAACAAGATGATCGACGATGCGAAGATCGGCGGGATCACGCCGGCCATGTTCAGCTTCAAAGGCAGATGGCTGGTCTGACCGCCAACGACTTTGTTGCCAACCTGGCGCTTCGCATAGTTGACCAGGATCTTGCGCTGGCCACGTTCAACAAAAACAACACCAAAAGTAACGAATCCGACCAGGATCACGATAAAGATCGCTGACAGGTTGCCGATAGCGCCACTGGACACGAGCGAGAACAGACTACTCAGCGCCGACGGCAGGCCAGCGGCAATGCCGGCAAAGATGATGATCGAAATACCGTTGCCCAGACCACGCTCGGTAATTTGCTCGCCGAGCCACATCAAGAACATCGTACCGGTCAACAGCGATACCACCGCCACGAACCGGAAAGCCATGCCAGGCTCGACCACCAGATTCGGCTGCGATTCCAATGCCACGGCAATCGCCATCGCCTGGAACAGTGCCAGCACCACCGTGAAGTAGCGCGTGTACTGCGTGATCTTGCGGCGCCCGGATTCGCCTTCTTTCTTCAATGCCTCGATGGCCGGAACTGCAAGGCCGGCCAGCTGCATGATGATCGAAGCCGAAATGTACGGCGTAATACCGAGTGCGAATACTGCCGCGCGCTCCAGCGCGCCACCGGAGAACATGTTGAACATGCCCACGATGCCGCCTTGATTCCTGCTAAACGTCGCTGCCAGTTCCTCTGGGTTGATCCCTGGAACAGGGACATGGGCACCCAGACGGTACACGACCAATGCGCCGAGCAAAAACCAGAGCCGGCTCCAGGGGAAACCGGACGCTGCACTTTTACCAAGTTGTGAATTAGTCGCCAATTTATGCTCCGATCAAGCTGTTAGCCTGCAACTTACGCTACCGTGCCGCCAGCTGCTTCGATGGCCGCTTTCGCGCCTGCCGTTACTTTCAAGCCTTTGAGGTTCACCGCTTTGGTGATCTCGCCGGACAGGATCACGCGCACATCGCGCGCCAGCACTTGCAGAACGCCTGCTTGCTTGAGCACCAGGATGTCGACATCGCCGACCGCCAGGTTGTTCAAGTCGGACAGACGCACTTCAGCCTTGAACGTTGCATTGAGCGACTTGAAACCACGCTTGGGCAAACGGCGCTGCAGAGGCATCTGACCGCCTTCGAAGCCGACCTTGTGGAAACCGCCCGAACGCGACTTCTGACCTTTGTGGCCACGGCCAGCGGTTTTACCGATGCCCGAACCAATACCACGGCCTACGCGGCGCTTGTAATGCTTGGCGCCTTCAGCTGGTTGAATTGTATTCAATTCCATTGTTTTCTCCGTTCATAAGCCCGAAGGCTTACGAAACAACTTTAACGAGGTACGAAACTTTGTTGATCATGCCGCGCACCGAAGGGGTGTCTTCCAGCTCGGAAACCGAGTTGACGCGACGCAGACCCAGACCGCGAACGGTAGCGCGATGCGATTCGCGCGTGCCGATCAGGCCCATGACCAACTGAACTTTGACTGTTTTGGTAGCTTGTGTCATTTTGTCCGCCTTAAGCCAGAATGTCTTCAACCGACTTGCCGCGCTTGGCGGCGATGTCGCTTGCAGTACTCATTTTCGACAGACCGTCCAGGGTAGCGCGGACCAGGTTGTAAGGGTTCGACGAGCCCGTGGATTTCGCCACGACATCGGTTACGCCCATGACTTCGAAGATAGCGCGCATTGCGCCACCCGCGATGACTCCGGTACCAGGCTTGGCAGGCATCATCATTACTTTCGATGCGCCGTGACGGCCGGTGACTGTGTGGTGCAAAGTACCGTTCTTCAGAGGAACCTTGATCAGGTTACGACGGGCTTCTTCCATTGCCTTCTGCACGCCCACTGGCACTTCTTTCGATTTGCCCTTGCCCATGCCGATACGGCCATCGCCGTCGCCCACAACGGTCAGTGCTGCAAAACCCATGATACGACCACCCTTGACCACTTTGGTCACGCGGTTGATCGCGATCATCTTTTCGCGCATGCCATCATCCGGCTTGTCGCTTTGCATTTTCGCTTGCATTTTTGCCATGACGATTCTTCCTTAGAACTTCAGACCGGCTTCACGCGCGGCTTCTGCCAACGCCTTCACACGGCCGTGGTAACGGAAACCGGAGCGGTCGAACGCAACTTCGGTAATCCCTGCTTTCAGTGCTTTCTCGGCGACGCGCTTGCCAATCAGTGCGGCAGCGGCGGCATTGCCACCCTTGCCGGACTTGCCTGCCAGTTCGGCGCGAACTTCGGCTTCGGCGGTGGACGCCGACACCAGGATTTTCGCGTCCGGGCTGATCAGGTTGGCGTAAATGTGCTGGTTGGTACGATGTACCGACAGACGATTTACTTTCAGTTCCGCGATCTTGATGCGGGTCTGGCGTCCACGACGCAGACGTGATTCTTTCTTGTCCATGGTCAGCCCTATTATTTCTTCTTGGTTTCTTTAAGCTTAACCACTTCGTCCACATAGCGGACGCCCTTGCCTTTGTAAGGCTCAGGGGAGCGGTAAGCGCGCACTTCTGCAGCGACCTGACCAACCTGTTGACGATCGATACCCTTGATGATGATTTCGGTCGGGGTTGGGGTGGCGCAAGTCACGCCTGCTGGCATCGAATGCACAACAGGGTGCGAGAAACCCAGCGACAGGTTCAGCTTGTCGCCGGCGGCCTGGGCTTTGTAGCCCACGCCGACCAGGGACAGCTTCTTCTCGAAGCCTTTGGTCACGCCGGTCACCATATTGTTGACCAGGGCACGCAAGGTGCCGGACATCGCGTTCGACTCACGGCTGTCGTCGACGACGTCGAAGCTCAGCGTGCCATTGTTGTTTTCTACTTTTACCAGGCCGTTCAGGGCCTGGGTCATGGTGCCCAGCGGGCCCTTGACGGTGATCGCTGCTGCAGTGATCGCCACATCGGCGCCAGCTGGGACAGCGATCGGCATTTTAGCTACTCGGGACATTGTCGATACTCCTTAAGCCACGTAGCAAATAACTTCGCCGCCGACACCGGTGGCGCGTGCTTTGCGGTCCGTCATGACGCCTTGCGGGGTCGACACGATCGCCACACCCAGGCCATTCATCACGGTAGGGATGTCATCTTTGCCTTTGTAGACGCGCAGGCCCGGACGGGACACACGCTCTAAACGCTCGATGACGGGACGGCCAACGTAATACTTCAAACCGATCTTCAGTTCCGCCTTGCCACCAGCTGCGGTGACGGCGAAATCTTCAATGTAACCCTCGTCCTTGAGGACGACAGCAATCGCTACTTTAACTTTCGACGATGGCATGGCCACGGTCGTTTTTTGGACACCTTGTGCGTTGCGAATGCGGGTCAGCATATCGGCGATAGGATCGCTCATACTCATTGCATATTCTCCTATTACCAGCTTGCTTTAGTCATACCCGGAATCTCACCACGCATGGCAAATTCACGGAGCTTGATACGGGCCAGACCGAATTTACGGAATGTGCCACGTGGACGGCCGGTCACGGCGCAGCGGTTACGCTGGCGGGTCGGGGCCGAGTTGCGCGGCAATGCCTGCAACTTCAGACGGGCTTCATAGCGCTCTTCTTCCGACTTAGACTGGTCGTCGATGATGGCTTTCAGAGCGGCACGCTTCGGGGCGAATTTCTCCACCAGGTCTGCACGCTTCTGTTCGCGGTTAATCAGTGCTAGTTTTGCCATGATCTCAGTTTCTGAACGGAAATTTAAAGGCGGCGAGCAGAGCTTTCGCTTCGTCGTCGGTCTTGGCGGTTGTCGTGATGCTGATATTCATACCGCGCAACGCGTCAATCTTGTCGTACTCGATTTCAGGGAAAATGATCTGTTCCTTGACACCGATGTTGTAGTTGCCACGGCCATCGAACGAACGGCCATTGACGCCACGGAAGTCACGCACGCGCGGCAGGGCCACGGTGATGAAGCGATCCAGGAATTCGTACATACGGGCACCACGCAGGGTGACCATGGTACCGATTGGATAGCCTTCACGGATTTTGAAACCCGCGATTGCCTTGCGCGACTTGGTGGTCACTGGCTTCTGGCCGGCGATCTTGGTCAGATCGGCGACAGCGTGCTCGAGAACCTTCTTGTCGGCGATTGCTTCACCAACACCCATGTTCAGGGTGATCTTGGTCAGGCGCGGCACTTCCATTGCCGATTTGTAGCCAAATTTGGCGACCAGGTCGGCAACGACCTTATCTTTATAAAATGCTTGGAGACGGGCCATGATGTCTTAAACCTTCACTACTTCGCCGGAGGACTTGAAAACGCGGACTTTCTTGCCGTCTACGTCTTTGAAGCCCACGCGGTCTGCCTTGCCAGTCGCTGCATTAAACAATGCAACGTTGGACACGTGAATCGGCATTGTCTTGTCGACGATACCACCAGTTACACCGGTCATTGGGTTCGGCTTGGTCGCTTTTTTAGCGATGTTGACGCCTTCAACCACGACATGCTCAGCATCGATACGTTGCTGAACAACACCGCGTTTGCCCTTGTCTTTCCCGGTCAGAACGATGACTTCGTCGTTTTTACGAATCTTATCCATTACGACTCCTTACAGGACTTCAGGTGCCAGGGACACGATCTTCATGAACTTTTCAGTGCGCAGTTCGCGCGTGACTGGTCCAAAAATACGGGTACCGATCGGCTCGAGCTTGGCGTTGAGCAAAACAGCAGCATTGCCGTCGAACTTCACCAGGGAGCCGTCTTGGCGGCGCACACCTTTAGCGGTACGCACAACCACAGCGTTATAAATTTCACCTTTTTTGACACGGCCGCGTGGCGCAGCAACCTTGACGGTTACCTTGATCACGTCGCCAATGCCAGCATAACGGCGCTTGGAACCGCCCAATACCTTGATGCACATGACTTCCTTGGCACCTGTATTGTCGGCTACTTCGAGCCGGCTTTCAGTTTGAATCATAGTATTCTCTTTCCCAACTTAAGCCGAAGAATCCCCACAATGTGGGCCTGCGGTCAGTCTTGGTCCCGCCAACCTCCCCTGCTGGGTCGATTGATTGGGTGATGGACTTTCCAAAAACTTTCGTTGCAGGCCGCTGCCACCGGGGTGACTGATAAATGCGGCGTTACATGAACGAAGCCCGCTAGTATCACACAATACTGGCGGGCCCGCAAGAACTTTTATCCGGAAGCTGGCTGCTGCACAACAAATGTGCAACACCCCCATCCGGCACCACTGGTCTTACTGGAAGAACCGCCCCGCTTGCGCCTGGACCGTCCCTCCGTCTCTAGTCAGTTGAGGACAGGGCGAAAGCGATGAACCCCGCCCTGTCCCGCAACCTATCTGATCAGTTGAGGACAGGGCAACGGCGATGAACCATGCCCTGTCCCGCAACGATTTAGATTACCTGCGCCGCTTGCACGACACGCGTAACAGTCCAAGCTTTGGTCTTCGAGATCGGACGACCTTCCTGGATCTCGACCGTATCGCCGGTCTTGACCGAGTTGGTCTCGTCATGCGCGTGATACTTGTTCGAACGCATGATGATCTTGCCGTACAACGGGTGCTTGACGTGACGCTCGATCAGGACGGTAACAGTCTTGTCCATCTTGTCGGAAACCACTTTACCGACCAAGGTGCGCTTCAGGGCGACTTTAGTAGTTTCGGTCATTTGGCTTCCTTCGAGTTCATGACAGTCTTCACACGCGCGATGTCGCGGCGTACCTTCTTGAGTTGCGAAGTGTTGCTCAGCTGTTGCGTAGCGATTTGCATGCGCATGCCGAACTGTGCCTTCAACAAATCATTCAGCTCTTTCTGGAGAGCTGCCTGGTCTTTGCCGCGGAGTTCTGTTGCTTTCATATACGACTCCTTTTATTGGCCGACTTGGCGGATGACAAACGTCGTCGCCAGTGGCAGTTTGGCGGCGGCCAGACGGAACGCTTCCCGGGCCAGCGTCTCATCGACGCCGTCCATTTCGTACAGTACCTTGCCTGGCTGAATTTCAGCGACGTAGTACTCCGGGTTACCTTTACCGTTACCCATACGGACTTCAGCTGGCTTGTTCGAAATTGGCTTGTCCGGGAAAATACGGATCCAAATACGACCACCGCGCTTGATGTGACGGGTCATGGCACGACGAGCTGCTTCGATCTGACGTGCTGTGATACGGCCGCGGGCAACTGCCTTCAGACCGAATTCACCGAACGAGACAGCGGTGCCGCGGGTGTGCGAAATGCCGGTGTTACGGCCTTTCTGCTCTTTACGATACTTCCTGCGTGCTGGTTGCAGCATGATTATTCTCCTGCTTTCTCAGCTGGTGCAGCAGCAGCCGCTTCCGGCTTCTTCACTGCGACTGCAGGACGAGCACGGACGACTGGAGCGCCAGTTGGGGTTGAACCTGGACGGCCTGGAGCACCGGCTGGACGCGGACGGCCTGCTGGCTTGCCATCGTCACGGCGCGGACCGCGGCTCTTCTTCTCGTCGGCCGGGGTATCGATGACTGGTGCATCGCCATTTGGCGCGCGGTCACCCTTGTATACCCAGACCTTGACGCCGATGATGCCGTAGGTCGTTGCTGCTTCGCTGGTACCGTAGTCGATATCGGCGCGCAGGGTGTGCAGAGGCACGCGGCCTTCGCGATACCACTCTTTACGGGCGATTTCGATACCGTTCAAGCGGCCCGACGACATGATCTTGATGCCCAGGGCACCCAGACGCATGGCGTTTTGCATCGCGCGCTTCATGGCGCGGCGGAACATGATCCGCTTTTCCAGCTGCTGCGAAATCGAATCGGCGATCAGCTGCGAGTCGATTTCCGGCTTGCGGATTTCTTCGATGTTCACGTGCACGGGAACGCCCATGATCTTGGTCAGCGCCGACTTCAGTACTTCGATGTCTTCGCCTTTTTTACCAATGACCACGCCTGGACGCGAGCTGTAGATCGTGAAGCGCGCGTTCTTGGCAGGACGCTCGATGACGATGCGGCCAACCGAGGCGTTCTTCAGTTTCTTTTTCAGGAACGCACGTGCCTTGAGATCTTCGTTCAGCATTTGGGCAAAGTTACCATTGCCCGCGTACCAACGCGATGCCCAGTTACGGGTTACTGACAGGCGAAAGCCTGTTGGATGAATCTTCTGTCCCATCGTGACCCCTTAGTTGCCGACAGTCACGTAGATGTGACAGGATTGTTTTGAGATGCGATCACCCCGGCCTTTAGCGCGTGCAGTGAAGCGCTTCAGGATCGGGCCCTTTTCAACGTAGATCTGGACGACCTTCAGCTCGTCGATGTCAGCGCCATCATTGTGCTCGGCGTTCGCGATCGCGGACTCCAGAACCTTCTTGATGATCGTTGCACCTTTTTTCGGGCTGAACTGCAAGATGTTGAGTGCTGCATCAACCTTCTTGCCACGGATCAGATCGGCAACCAGACGACCTTTTTGGTCGGACAGGCGCACACCTTTGAGGATAGCTTTGGTTTCCATTATTTCTTCGCCTTCTTGTCAGCGGCATGGCCCTTGAACGTACGGGTCAGTGCGAATTCGCCGAGCTTGTGACCAACCATGTTCTCGGAGATGTATACCGGCACGTGCAGCTTGCCGTTATGCACTGCGATCGTCAGGCCGATGAAGTCTGGCGAGATCGTCGAACGGCGCGACCAGGTTTTGACTGGCTTTTTGTCTTTGTTCGCTTGCGCGGTTTCGACTTTTTTCACCAGGTGGGCGTCGATAAACGGCCCTTTTTTCAATGAACGTGTCATGTCTTATCCTTATTTCTTGCCGCGGCGCGAGACGATCATCGAAGTCGTACGCTTGTTACGGCGCGTCTTCTTACCCTTCGTCTGTTGGCCCCAAGGCGACACTGGATGACGACCAGCTGCGGTTTTACCTTCACCACCACCGTGCGGGTGATCGACCGGGTTCATGACCACACCGCGAACGGTAGGACGAACACCGCGCCAGCGCATCGCGCCAGCTTTACCGATCTTGCGCAGGCTGTGCTCGGCATTACCGACTTCGCCAACCGTTGCACGGCATTCGATGTGCACGCGGCGCACTTCACCCGAGCGCAGACGCACTTGAGCGTAGGTACCTTCGCGCGCCATCAGAACAACACCAGCGCCGGCGGTACGTGCCATCTGGGCACCTTTACCTGGCAGCATCTCGACGCAATGCATCACGGTGCCGACTGGGATGTTACGGATAGGCAGGCAGTTGCCCGACTTGATAGGCGCTTCCGAACCATTCATCACCGAATCGCCAACGGACATGCCCTTGGTTGCGATGATGTACTGGCGCTCACCGTCTGCATAGCACAGCAGGGCGATGTTCGCGGTACGGTTTGGATCGTATTCGATACGCTCGACCTTTGCCGGAATACCATCCTTCTGACGCTTGAAGTCGATCAGGCGATAGTGCTGCTTATGACCACCGCCGATGTGGCGGGTGGTGATGTGACCGTTGTTGTTACGGCCGGCAGTTTTCGATTTCTTTTCAACCAGGGCTGCGAACGGACGACCTTTGTACAGGTCCGGGTTCACAACCTTCACCATGCCGCGACGGCCTGGCGAGGTTGGTTTCATCTTTACGAGTGCCATTATTTAGCCTCCTCGGAGAAGTTGATTTCCTGGCCAGGCTTCAGGCACACGAAAGCACGCTTGGTATGGTTGCGACGGCCATTGAAACGGCCCGAACGCTTTTGCTTACCTTCGCGATTGGCTGTCTGCACCGACAGCACTTCAACCTTGAACAACAGTTCAACGGCTGCCTTGATTTCAGGCTTGGTCGCATCCGGCAATACGCGGAACACGATCTGCTCGTTCTTTTCCGCGACCATGGTGGCCTTCTCGGAAATGACTGGCGCCTGGAGCACCTTCATCAGGCGCTCTTCGGAAAATTTGATTACGCCGCTCATGCGAACATCTCCTCGATCATGGCCAGTGCTGCTTTGGTGACCACGATTTTTTTGTAGAACACCAGCGACATCGGATCAGCGTGCTTCGGCTCGACGACCAGCACGTTCGGCAGGTTGCGCGATGCCAGCAGCAGGTTTTCTTCGAGCTTGTCGGTGATGATCATGACCGATTCCAGGCCCATGCCCTGCAGCTTTTGCGACAGCAGCTTGGTCTTTGGCGCATCCAGGTTCATGCCCTCAACCACGACCAGACGCTCTTCGCGTGCCAGTTGCGACAAGATCGAGCAGATACCTGCGCGGTACATCTTCTTGTTCACTTTGTGGGTGAAGTTTTCGTCAGGCGAGTTCGGGAAAATCCGACCGCCGCCGCGCCACAGTGGCGAGGACGACATACCAGCACGCGCGCGGCCGGTACCTTTTTGGCGCCATGGCTTCTTGGTCGTGTGGTGAACTTCTTCACGATCTTTCTGCTTGCGGTTACCGCTACGTGCGTTGGCAGCGTAGGCGACGACGATCTGGTGGATCAGCGCTTCGTTGTAGTCACGACCGAAAACGGTATCGGCTGCGGCGACGTTCGAACCTGCTTGACCTTGCTCATTCAGAAGCTTGAGTTCCATAATTAAGCTCCCTTCTGAACTTTGGATTTAATGGCTGGCGAAACGATCACCTGGCCATTTTTCGCACCTGGTACGGCACCTTTGACCAGCAACAGCTGACGGTCGGCGTCGATACGGGCGATTTCGAGATTCTGTACGGTACGATTCACGTCACCGAGGTGACCGGTCATGCGCTTACCAGGGAAAACACGACCTGGATCCTGCGCCATACCGATGGAACCTGGAACGTTGTGCGAACGCGAGTTACCGTGCGTTGCGCGACCGGAAGCGAAGTGGTAACGCTTGATGACGCCGGCGTAACCCTTACCGATCGTGACGCCTTGGACGTCGATCTTCTGACCGACTTCGAACAGGGAAGCGGCGACAACGTCGCCAGCTTTCAGTTCGGCAGCTTTACCAGCGTCGACGCGGAATTCGCGCAACATGGTACCGGCTTCGACGCCAGCTTTGGCGTGGTGACCCGCAACAGCTTTGTTCACGCGGGAAGCGCGACGTTGACCGAATGCGACCTGAACAGCGGAGTAACCATCTGTTTCAGGGGTTTTGATTTGTGCGACACGGTTGTTCGACACGTCCAGAACGGTGACAGGGATCGAATCCCCTTCATCCGTAAAGATGCGCATCATTCCAACCTTGCGACCGAGAAGGCCTAGGCTCATTTTTTCTCCATTCCCACCTGCGATTGGGCGGGGCTGACTGTTTAACTACCAAGTAAAGGACAGATTCAAAAACACACGAATCCATACCGAAGCCGGCTAGGATAGCATGCAAAAAGGCTTGACGCAACAACTTAGTTGGAGGTATGTCGATGTGTTGTACTGCGGAGGATGCGGGGGGTGTTGCGAGGGGCGCAAGCGGGGTGTTTTACGGGATCAGCAGCGTTGGAAAGCGGGTAAAGCCAACTGGTTTCGCCCCCCCCGTCATTCCCGCTACCGCGCCAGCGGCTGTCCGCCCGACCCGATCCGCAAGCGCAGCCAGAACTGCATCAGCCGCTCCCACAGCCCGCGCCGCACCTTGCCGGTGCGCAGGCGCGTTTCGCCCGCCATCGGCACGGCCATTTCCCAGCGCACCGGATAAATATTCACGCGCTTGGTGTACCGGCTCAGCAGCGCGGTGGTTTCCACCCCGGCAAAATCCAGGTGCCGGTCCAGCAGGAACACGAACATCGGCTCGATATGCTGCTTCTTGCCGCGCATGCTCACTTCCACGCAGGAAGGCAGGATCACGCCGTCGCTCAGGGTGGTGTTGGCCGCCACAATATAGTGGCCGAGCGGGTCGAGCGGCACCGCGTCCAGGCTGGTCGGGCGCACGAAGGACTCGCCATTGCCCAGGTTGACCTCTTCATCGATCGCCCATTCCCAGATGGGATAGGAGGCAAAGTCGGCATGCGTGACCTTGCGGATGGAGCGGCGGATAGCAAGATCTGGGGTCATGGACAGGGTGGCGAAGCTTCTGGGTAACCTCGCCAGTTTATGGCCAGCGGTGATTTCTGTCCAGCAACGCCCAGTCGGCGTGACCGGAAAACCTCAAAACAAAAATATAAGGCTTGCCTACGAATCAAGTGCGCCCATATACAGGCTGGCAAGCACGTTGTATATTACGACCGGAAATTGCAACACTGTAATTTTGTTATCGAGCGCCACAGCGTTGGCGTGAAGTGTCCCTCAACCGTTACAAGGAGTTATACATGGCAATCAGTTTGCAAAAAGGCGGCAACGTCAACCTGAGCAAAGAAGCTCCGGGACTGACCAAGGTCGTCATCGGCCTCGGCTGGGATCCACGCGCGACCGACGGCAGCGCATTCGACCTCGACGGCAGCGCCTTCATGCTCAAGGCCGACGGCAAGGTCCGCGCCGACGCCGACTTCATTTTCTACAACAACCTCAAGTCGAGCGACGGTTCGGTCGTGCACGGCGGTGACAACACCTCGGGCGCGGGCGAAGGCGACGACGAGAAGGTGATGGTTGACCTGAGCGCGGTGCCGGCCGAGATCGACAAGCTCTCGTTCTGCGTGACCATCCACGAAGCCGAAGCGCGCAAGCAGAACTTCGGCATGGTCGGCAAGGCGTACATCCGCTGCCTGAACGCCGACGGCGACAAGGAACTGGCCCGTTACGACCTGTCGGAAGACGGCTCGACCGAAACGGCCATGATCTTCGGCGAGCTCTATCGCGCCGGCGCGGAATGGAAGTTCAAGGCCATCGGCCAGGGCTTCAAGGGCGGCCTGGGGCCACTGGCCAAGTCGTTCGGCGTCAACGCGTAAAGCACGACCCGCTGGTCCTCGCCCGCAAGGATGGCTGCCCCAGGGCGGCGCCTTGCGGGCGTTGTGACGTGTGGAGGGTGCGTATGTATAAGCGCCGCCCTCTGCCTTGTCATTGCTGCCATTGGCAGAAATGACTTCCCGCGCCAAGGCGGCACTCGGCGCGACGTCGGTTCTGGCAGTGCCAGCGACGACGGTTCCAAGCTCATCGATCTCCATATACCTGCACCTTTCGAACGGACACCATGGAAAACTTATCTCGCGGGCAGCGTCTGCCGCTGGCCACCATTGCCCCCAACGGCCGCATCGACATCGGCCTGAACGCCGCCGGCCTGCGGCTCGACTTCGCCTGCTTCGGCCTCGGCGCCGACGGCAAGCTGCTCGATGAGTCGTACATGACCTTCTTCAACCAGCCGCGCACGCCCTGCGGCGGCGCCGAACTGATCGACGTCCCCGGCGACCTGCTCGGTTTCAGCATCGATACCCGCCTGCTGCCGGCCAACATCGACCAGCTGGCGATCACCGCCAGCGTCGACGGCGACGGCACCATGTCGCAACTGACCAGCGGCTACCTGCGCCTGCTCGCCGGCACCGACGAAAAAGCGCGCTTCGCCTTTTCCGGCGCCGATTTCGCCCGGGAACGCGCCATCATGCTGGGCAATCTGTACCGCAAGGATGGCCAGTGGCGCTTCATGGCGGTCGGCCAGGGCTTCAACGGCGGCCTCGACGCGCTGGTGGCCCACTTCGGCGGTGCCGTGGCCGCCCCCGCTCCGGTGGCCGCGCCGGCGCCGCGCCCGGCTGCCGAACCAGGCCGCATCTCGCTCGAAAAACGCATCGAAAGCAAAGCGCCCCACCTGGTCAGCCTGGTCAAGCATGCCACCGTCTCGCTGGAAAAAGCGGGCCTGGCCAACCACCGCGCCAAGGTCGCGCTGGTACTCGACATTTCCGGCTCCATGGGCACCCTCTACCGCAAGGGGCTGGTACAGCAATTCGCCGACCGCATCCTGGCCCTGGGCTGCAAGTTCGACGACGATGGCGAAATCGATGTCTTCCTGTTCGGGTCGAAAGTGCACCAGCCGGCGCCCATGAACCTCGGCAACGCGCGCGCCTACATCCGCGACGTCGTCGAAGCCCACCCGCTCGAAGGCGACACCCGCTACGGCCGCGCGATGGAAGCGGTACGCCGCTTTTACTTTCCGGATTCCCAGGGTGGCGAGCGCAAGAGCGCGGTGTCGGCCCCGCTGCCGGTGTTCGTCATGTTCGTCACCGATGGCGGCACCTCCGACAAGCCGCTCACCGAGAAACAGTTGCGCTGGGCTAGCTACGAACCGATCTTCTGGCAATTCATGGGCATCGGCAAGGGCAAGAAATCGAAAAGCAAGAAACTGTTCCAGTTCGCCGACTCCGACTTCCCCTTCCTGGAACAGCTCGACGAGCTCTCCGGACGCCTGGTCGACAATGCCGGCTACTTTTCGGTCAGCTCGCCCGACGAACATTCCGATTCCGAGCTGTACGACCTGCTCATGGCAGAATACCCGGGCTGGATAAAACTGGCCAAACAACACCGCCTGCTCGCTTAGTACGACGGCAACAATTACGATTCAATAAGAAAGCAAACATGCGTGTCTGGTTCAACAGGACGTTCTCGTCCGTGTACGCGGCAATCGGCCTCATCCGCGAAGCCGATCTGGAAGGCCGTTTCCATCTCATTTACACCAATGCCAATCCGCACGCCGTCGCCGGGCGCGTCGCCCACGAATTCTTCGTCGAGCCGACCGGCCTGGACAACGAGGCCTACATCGGCTGGTGCCTGGACTTTTGCCGCGAACACCAGGTCGACATCTTCATCCCCGGCCGCCTGTCGAGCGAGCTGGCCAGCGCGCACGCGCGCTTTGAAGCCCAGGGCACGCGCGTGCTCAGCGCCGCCTCGCAGGAACAGCTCGAACTGATCCACGACAAGGCGCGTTTCTACGCCACCACCAACCTGGCCGGCGCACCGGTGGCCGAATTCCGCGTGTTCGACAACGTCGCCCAGTTCGACGCCGCCTACGCCGAGCTGCGCGCGCGCTACCCCAAGCTGTGCGTCAAGCCCTCGCGCTCGGTGTACGGCCTGGGCTTTGCCATCCTCGACGAGGAACGCAGCAGCGCCGCCCTGCTGCTGGCCGGCGCCGAATACCATATCGGCCGCGACGACATGCGCCGCGGCCTGGCCGAGCTGGGCGAATTTCGCACCATGCTGCTGATGGCCTACCTCGACGGCGTCGAATACAGCGTCGACTGCGTGGGCGACCATGGCCGCCTGGTGTGCGCGGTGGCGCGCAAGAAGCCGATGAAGCCCGGCCGCGGCCAGCTGATCGACATGCGCGACGACATCATGGAAGCGACCGCCGAACTGGCCCGCATCCATGGCTTGAACGGCGTGTTCAACGTCCAGTTCCGCGAAGGCGACGGCAAGCTGCACCTGCTCGAAATCAACCCGCGCATGTCGGGCGGCATCGGCATGGCTTGCGTGGCCGGCCCCAACCTGCCCTACATCGCCCTGTGCGGCTTCGCCGACGGTTTCGACAAGGTCGCCGTGCCGCCGGTGCGCGACGGCATCCGCGTGGCCGAACTGACTGCCCCGGCCGAGCTGACCTCGGTGGACCTGGTGTGAGCATGCTGCAAGCACCCGAGCGCCATCGCCTGAGCCTGCCCACGGGCGAACTCGAACTCGACATCCACGACAGTCAGTTTGCGCTGGACGACGTGATGGGCTTTGCCGCGCGCGCCAACGCCAAGCGCGGCTTCCTGTTCCTGAGCAAGGTGCTGGGCAAGCACTGGCCGGTCACCCCGGGCATGATGCGCAAGGTCCACGCCAGCCTGGCCGACACCGTGCCTGAACTGCCCGGCCCGGTGGTCTTCATCGCCATGGCCGAAACCGCCATCGGCCTGGGCCAGGGCGTGTTCGAAGCCTGGCTGGCCGCCCATCCCGGGCGCGAAGGCCTGTTCCTGCACACCTCGCGCTACCGGGTCGGCGCCGCCCCCATCATCGAATTCGAGGAAGCGCACAGCCACGCCCCGCGCCAGTTCCTGCACATGCCGCCGGACGCGCACACGCGCGAGCTGCTCCTCAATGCCAAGGCGCTGGTGCTGGTCGACGATGAAGCGAGCACCGGCAACACCTTCCTCAACCTGACCGACGCCTGCCGCAAGCTCAATCCCGGCATCGCCCACGTGCACCTGGCGACGATCACCAACTTCATGGGCGCCACCGCCACCGCCGCCCTGTCCGAGCGTTTCGGCCTGCCGGTGACGATGGGCGCCCCGGTCAGCGGCGAATACCGTTTCACGCCCGGCCAGCTGGCCAGCGCCAGCGCCCCGGCCCAGCTGTTCGATGCCTCCGCCGACCGTGGTGCCAGCGGCGAGTTCGGCCGCTACGGCCTGCACCGCGCCCTGACCGTGCCAGGTGGCCTGGCCGAACGCCTGGCGGGCGATGTCAAGCCGGGCGAGCGCGTGCTGGTGCTGGGCACGGGCGAATTCATGCACCCGTCCTACCTGCTCGGCGCGGCCCTGGAACAACTGGGCGTGAACGTCGTTGTGCAATCGACCACACGCTCGCCGATCCTGACCTGGGGCGCGGTGACAGCCGCGCTCACGTTCCCGGACAATTATGGCGAGGGTGTCGCCAATTTCCTGTATAACGTCACCCCCGGCCAATACGAGCACGTATTCATTTGCCACGAAACTGCGCCAAAACAGGCGCTGCTGGACCTTGCAGACACGCTCAAAGCGCGTCTTCTCCACTTTAAGACCGAGACCCATGTTGAAGAAGTTTCATAAATTCCTGTTCGCCGACCTGGACGACACCCTGTTCCAGTCGCTGGAAAAGTGCGAGGGCCGCGGCCTGCCGATCGAAGCGGCCGCCTTCCTCAAGGATGGCAGCCCGATCTCCTACACCACGCCCGGCCAGCGCGCCTTTCTCGCCTTTGCCCAGGATGGCATGACGATGATCCCCACCACGGCGCGCAACCTGAACGCGTTCCAGAGGGTGGGCATCGACTTCCACAGCTATGCCGTGCTCGACTACGGCGGCATCATCCTGCTGCCCGACGGCAGCGTCGACCAGGAATGGCTGGAGCACATGCGCGGCGCCATGCAAGCCGCCCTGCCCGGCCTGCGGGAACTAGCCGGGCTGATCGACGCCTGGGCCGAGCGCACCGGTTTCGGCAACCGCGCGCGCCTGATCGAGGATTTCGGCACGCCCTTCTATCTGGTGGTCAAGGACCCGCAAAAAATCGCGGCCAAGCTGGAGCCGATCGAGCGCGACGTGGTCCAACCATGGATTGACGACGGCAATCGCGACTACTTCATCCACCGCAACGGCAACAACCTGGCGATCTTGCCGAAAGCGCTGAACAAATCGCACGCGGTGGCGCACGTGAGCGCGCGCCTGCGCGCCGAACATGGCGATATCCTGACCTTCGGCATGGGCGACAGCAAATCGGACGCGCGCTTCATGGCCGCCTGCGACTACGCCATCGTGCCGAGCCGCACCCAGCTCGCCGGCCTGACCCTGGAGACCCTATGAATTTTTCCGGCAGTTACCGTTCGGAAGACGTCAGCTTCCTGCTCAAGCCGCTGGCGATGCAGGACTTCGTCGATGTCCCGGAAAAAGAATTCCTGATCCAGTCGGGCCAGCGCCACTACAGCGAAATGCTCTCGCCCGAATCGCTGCCGTCGGAACGCTACCTGGCGGTATTTCGCGAAGCATGCGCCGCCAACACGGCGCGCATGGCGCGCGACTGCCTGACCCTGGCCGGCCTGATCGCCCAGCGCCGCAGCGGCCCGGTGACCCTGGTCTCGCTGGCGCGCGCCGGTACCCCGGTCGGCGTGGTGCTCAACAGCCTGCTGCCCAAGGTCTACGCCCGCGCCAGCACCCATTACTCGGTCTCGATCATCCGCGACCGCGGCATCGACCTGGTCGCGCTCGAACACATCCTGGCGCAGGGCCACGCGCCCGAATCGATCGTCTTCATCGACGGCTGGACCGGCAAGGGCGTGATTTCACGCGAGCTGTCGGCCGCCATCGATGAATTCAACACCCGCCGCGGCACGGCGATTGACGGCGGCCTGTACGTGCTGTCCGACCTGGCCGGCAGCGCCGCCTGCGCCGCTTCCTGCGACGACTATCTGATTCCGTCGAGCATACTGAACGCCACCGTGTCCGGCCTGATCAGCCGCTCGATCCTGAACGAAGCGATCGGCCCGGGCGACTTCCACGGCTGCGTGTACTATCAGCAGTTCGAGGCGCACGACCAGTCGCAAAGCTTCGCCGACGGCCTGGTGGCCGCCGCGCTGGACATCGCCGCGGCCGGCGGCGCGCAGCAGGTCCAGGCGGTCGACCGCGAACAGGCCGGCGCCGTTTCGCGCGCCTACATGCTGGCCGCGCTGGACCAGCATGGCATTACCGACGTCAACATGATCAAGCCCGGCATCGGCGAAGCGACCCGCGTGTTGTTGCGCCGCAGCCCGCGGCTCTTGATCCTGCGCGACGCCGGCGCGCCCGACGTGGCCCACCTGGCCCTGCTGGCGCAGGAAAAGAATATCCCCGTGATCGTCGACCGCGCGTTGCCGTATCACGCCGTTTCATTGATCAGGAGTGCACTGGATGGTTAAGTCGATGGGAGCGTCGCTGTACGTGCCGGCGAATCACAAATACCTGATGGAAGTGGCCAATGGCGAGCGCATGGGGCACGTGCGCTCGCTGATTTTCTGCACCGAGGACGCGGTCGCCGACGCCGACCTGAGCTGGGCGCTGTTCAACCTGTCCGTGGTGCTGGCCAATATGCGGACCGAGGGCGTGGCCGAGCGCTTCGTGCGCGTGCGCAATCCCGAAGTGATGGCGCGCGTGCTGGCCATGCCGGGCGCCGACAAGCTGGCCGGCTTCGTGATCCCGAAGGCCACGCGCTACAACTTCGATGCCTACTTCAAGCAGATCCGCAATACCGATCACATGCTCATGCCCACGCTGGAAACGGCCGAAGTGTTCAACGACTGGGAAATGCGGCAATTTCGCAAGATGCTCGAAGGGCCGGGCGTGCGCCAGCGCATCCTGGCGCTGCGCATCGGCGGCAACGACCTGCTGGCCCTGCTGGGCCTGCGCCGTCCGCGCACCATGACTCTGTACCGCACTCCCCTGGGGCCGGTGATCGCGCGCCTGGTCACCACCTTCCGTCCGTACGGCTTCGTGCTGACCGCGCCCGTGTTCGAGCACCTCGACCTGCCCGAACTGCTGGACCAGGAAGTGGCCGAAGACCTGGCCCACGGCATGGTCGGCAAGACCGCCATCCACCCGAGCCAGATCGCGCCGATCGAGCAGCATTACCGGGTCAAGCCGAACGACCTGGCGGCGGCCAGGGCCATTCTCGACGTCGACGCGCCGGCCGTGTTCAAGATGCATAATTCGATGTGCGAAGTGGCCACCCACCGCGCCTGGGCCGAACGCACCATCGAACAGTCGAACGTGTTTGGCGCTCATCATGAGCACCCTCCGATGAGCTCGGCAATTCCACGGGAACTTTGAACCTGATTTGAGTGAAAAGGACGCTATCGTGACAAATTTTTCGCGCGGACAAAAAGGCAAGCTGGCCGACCTCGGCCTGGCAGCGCCCTTCAATGTGGTGCTCGATATCGACACCGCCGGCATGGTGATCGACATCTCCTGCTTCGGCCTGGACAGCGCCGACAAGCTCTCGGACGAGCGCTACATGGTGTTCTACAACCAGCTGGCCAGCCCCGCCAATGAAATCAGGATGACCCTGGGCGGGCGTGGCGCCAGCTTCGCCGTGAACCTCGACGCGCTGCCGGCCTCGGTCGCCAAGCTGGTGTTCGTGGCCGCCATCGACGGCGGCGGCACCATGCGCAAGGTGGGCGCCAGCAGCCTGAAGCTGGGCGACAGCGTGCAATTCCCCTGGTCGGGCGCCGATTTCCAGGATGAAAAAGCCGTCATCGTCGGCGAAATTTACCGTAAAGACGGCATCTGGCGCTTCGGCGCGGTCGGCCAGGGGTTTAATGGCGGCCTGTCGGCCCTGCTCAAGCATTTCGGCGGCACCGAGGCGGCGCCGGCGAACGTGCCGGTGCCGCCCGCGCCGCAGCAACAGCAGCAGCAGCAGCAGCAGCAGCAAAAAACGGTATCGCTGTCGAAAGTCACGCTCGACAAGCGCGGCGACAAGGTCTCGCTCGACAAGCGCGGCGGCAGCAAGGGCTTCGGGCGCATCCACGTCAACCTGAACTGGAACCGCGGCGCCAGCGGCGGCGCCGGCAAGGGCATCGACCTCGACCTGGGCTGCATGTACGAACTGGCCGATGGCCGTCCGGGCCTGGTACAGGCGCTGGGCAACGCCTGGGGCGACTTCGACCGTCCGCCCTACATGCGCCTGGCGGCCGACGACCGCACCGGGCGCTCGGCCGAAGGCGAAAACCTGGCCATCAACGGCGACCACTTCCACGACATGAAGCGGGCCCTGATCTTCGCCTTCATCTACGAAGGCGCGCCGAACTGGGCCGCCACCGATGGCGTGGCGACCATCAACATGCCCGACCAGGCACCGATCGAAGTGCGGCTCGACCAGGGCGGCAACCAGATGATGTGCGCCATTGCCATGATCGAAAACCGCGGCGGCAGCATGCAGGTGACCAAGCTGGCCGAATATTTCTCGCAGCAAGGCCGCGAAAGCGGGCACGAGCTGATGGACCGGCGCTTCGGCTTCGGCCTGCGCTGGACCACCGGCTCGAAGAACTAAGACCAGGTGCGCGCGCCGCCGGTCCCGCCCTCGGGCCGGCCGGCGGCTGTTGCTCAGTTCACTTCCCCGGCCGCGACCGGCTCGGTCTTGCCGACCTGATACCAGTCCACCTTGCGGGTAGCGACCATGATCGCGCCCAGTACCGCGAACAGCAGGATACTGCCCAGCACCAGCGCATTGTTCTCCGAGCTGAGCAAGCCATACAGCGCGCCGTAGAGCACGGTCAGCGCCACGCCGAAACCCAGTCCGCGCAGCCGGTTGCGCAGCACGAAACTCAGGTAAAAACCCAGCAGCAGGATGCAGGCCGTGCTGGCGATCAGGTACGCCGTGACGAACGGGATATGTTCCGACAAGCCCACCAGCAGCAGGAAGAACAGCACCAGCGCCAGCCCCACCAGCAGGTACTGGACCGGGTGAATCGGCAGGCGCTTGAGAATTTCAAAAATAAAGAACGCGGCAAAGGTCAGCGCCACGAACAGCAAACCGTACTTGGTGGCGCGCCCGGCCAGCGAATACACATTCACCGGTTCGATGAAGGCCACGCTGAAGCGGTCGGCGCGCGGGTCGGTGCCGCCGCCCACGGCGACGGCGGCGGCGATGCGCTCGGCCGGGGTGGCGTTGGCGGCCGGCGCGCTGCCTTCCTGCAGGGCGCGCAACTGCTGCTGGGTGGCGGTCGACAGCGAAGAGATCGACCAGTTGGCCTTGAAGCCATCGTCGCTGATGCTGCGGTCCTTGGTCGACGGCAGGAAACGGCCGCCGAATTGCGGATGGGGCCACTTCGATGCCAGCGTGATCTGGTTATTGCGCGCGACGGGCGAAAAATGCTGGCGTTCGATGCCGTCCAGGCCCAGGTTGAACGCGAAGTTGACGCGCCCGCTCTGCTCCATGTCCATGGGCGGCAGATCGGCATGCAAGCCGCTGCCGAGGGCGATGCTGCCGGTGCCCTGCTGGAATTCGATCGGCTGCTTGCCCCAGGTAATGGTCGGAATATTGCGGATGCCGCGCACATCCTCGATCCCGACCGCGATGCTGGCCTGGCCCACGGTAATGCGCGAGAGCGAGTTGGTGCGCGGCAGGGAAGACTTGAGCGGCAGGTCGAAGTCGCCCGACAGCGCGTGCTGGCCGCTGTAATACAAGACCCGGTGGATGCCGCGGTAACGGTAATCGGTATCGAAGCGGCCATCGACCGTCAACTGGTTCGGAAACACCAGGTGCACCCGGCTGACCGAGCGCCGCACCGTTTCGGTCTTGCTGGCGGCATCGGTGGTGGCGGGCACGGTCACATCGAACTCATCGGTGTACGGGATGACCATGACGGGACCGATGATCGACTGTTCGCGCACCGAATCGGCGGCGATGCTGGCCACGGCCTCGGCGCGGAATTCGGAGCGGTCGTGGATGGTGCCCTGGATCATCGCCAGTAACAGGCAGATCACAAGGGTGAGCGCCAGGATGGCGAGTATTTTGTACAGCAGTGTTTTTTGCATGAAGGCTCCCGATTGGTGGTGGAGCCAGTGTAGGGAGCGTGTATGCGCTGGGTATGCGCTGCGTGTGAAGTCGCCCGCATGAAAGTTT